>DASSLJ010000142.1:0-11021 GCA_035689585.1 Candidatus Dormiibacterota bacterium | reverse complement strand
GGTCTGGTGCTCGCTCGACGTCGACAACATCCGGCGCTTTCGTGAGCGCCTCGACCAGATGCTGGGATTGACACAGAAGCCGAAAGTTCGCGAGGAGGTGGGCGCATGAGCGCCAATCACAAGAACGGTCACAGAAATGGGGCAGACCACAAAGTCCGGGTCGCCGTCGTAGGCGTCGGCAACTGCGCGTCATCGCTGGTGCAAGGCGTGCATTACTACCGCAACGCGTCGCCGAAGGACTCGGTCCCGGGCTTGATGCACGTCGACCTCGGCGGGTACCACATCCGCGACATCGAGTTCGTCGCGGCGTTCGACATCGACAAGAACAAGGTGGGACTCGACCTCGCAGACGCGATCTTCGCCAAGCCGAACAACACCGTGAAGTTCTCAGATGTCCCCAAGACTGGCGTCAAGGTCATGCGCGGCATGACGCACGACGGCATCGGCAAGTACCTCTCCGACGTCGTCAAGAAGGCGCCTGGCGAGACGAGCGACGTCGTCGGCATCCTCAAGAAGACGAAGGCCGACGTCGTGGTCAGCTACCTGCCCGTCGGCTCGGAAGAAGCGACCAAGTGGTACGTGGAGCAGGCGCTCGCCGCCGGCGTCGGGTTCGTCAACTGCATCCCCGTTTTTATCGCGCGCGAGCCGTACTGGCAGAAGCGCTTCGAGGACAAGGGCCTGCCGATCATCGGCGACGACATCAAGTCGCAGGTCGGCGCAACGATCGTCCACCGCGTGCTGACGCGGCTGTTCCGCGACCGGGGCGTCAAGCTCGAGCGCACGTACCAGCTCAACTTCGGCGGCAACACCGACTTCCTCAACATGCTCGAGCGCGAGCGGCTGATGTCGAAGAAGATCTCGAAGACGCGCTCCGTGACGTCGCAGCTCGACTACGACGTCGGCGCCGACAACGTGCACATCGGACCGTCGGACTACGTGCCTTGGCTGAACGATCGCAAGTGGGCATACATCCGGCTCGAGGGCCGCTCGTTCGGTGATGTTCCGCTCAACGTCGAGCTCAAGCTCGAGGTCGTCGATTCGCCGAACTCGGCGGGAATCGTCATCGACGCCGTGCGATGCGCCAAGCTGGCGCTGGATCGCGGCATCGGCGGCGCGCTCGAGTCCCCTAGCTCTTACTTCATGAAGTCGCCCCCGGTCCAGTACAGCGACAACGAGGCAAGGCGGTTGGTGGAGGAGTTCATCGAAGGTGACAAGTCCGGCGTCAACGGCCAGCGCGAACGCCGCGCTCCCCGCGCCAAGCCGGCCGCAGCTGCTCGCCGCTAGCTATAGAGCGGGCGCGCGAATCCTGCGCGTCGTTCCGCCCGGCGTGCGGTACGCAGCCGCGACGCCGGGCGGTTCGGCGTGGTTTCTGCTCAGCACCGCGCAGCGTCGGGCGGCGATGGACAACTACGCCACGGTTCTGGGGCTCGATCCGAGCGATGCGCGGGTCGGACGGGTCGCACGGCGTGCCTTCCAGAACTATGGCCGCATGCTGATGGACTTCCTGCTGCTCGGAAGTCTCTCGCCCGGCGAGCTCGCGCAGCGGATGACGTACGACGGCCGCGAACACCTCGACGCGGCGCTGGCGCGCGGTCGCGGCGCGATCATGGCGGTCCCCCACATGGGGTCGTGGGACATGGCCGGCTCGTACGCGGCGTCGCTCGGATACAACGTCTGGGCGGTCGCGGAGAAATTCCCTGGCTCGCTCAACGACGCGGTTGTCAGGACACGCGAAAGCTTTGGACTGAAAGTGATCACTCTCGGACGTTCGGCCGTGCGTGCGCTCGGCGAAGCATTGCGCGGCAACGGCGTCATCGCACTGGTGTGCGACCTCGAGCAGGGACCGGGTGTGCCGGTCCGGTTCTTCGGCCGGCGCGCCATCGTGCCCGGCGGTCCGGCGGCGCTCGCTCTGAAGAATGGCGCGAGCGTGATCACGGCCGCCCCGTACGCGACCTCACCCGGCCACTACCACGTGCACCTCGACGCTCCGATGGACATTTCGCCGGGCGAGACCAAGGAAGGTCTGATGCAGCGTGTGATCACGCGCTTCGAGGACTTCATCCGCGAGAGACCTGATCAGTGGTACGCATTTCGACGGATGTTCGACCGCTGAGAGGATGGGCGAATGGACATGGCGCGGCTTCAAGCTCGTCCAGACGGTTCTGGAACGTCTTCCGCGCTCGTGGGCTTACTCGCTGGCGATCGTGGCGGCCAGGTTTGCGTGGTGGTTCTCGCCGTTGGCGCGCCCCAGGCTCGAGTACAACCTGCAGATCGCATGTCCCGAGCTGCGGACCGATCCGAAAGCGCTGCGGCGGCTCTCGTGGTTGAACTTCCGCAACCACGCCAAAGCGTACGCGGATCTGATGCAGCTCCCGATGGAGCACGTGGAAACGATGGGCGCCCGGCTGAAGGTCGACGGCCTTCAGTACCTGGCGCAGGCGCGCGCGATCGGCAAAGGCCTGCTGGTCGTATCCGCGCACATGGGCTCGTACGAGGAGGCGGCGGCGATATGGTCGGCGACGCAGGCGCCGGTGAGTGTCTTCGCCGAGGAGCTCGAACCACGACCGGTGTTCGAGTGGTACCGCGACACGCGGGCGCGGCTCGGAATCAGCGTGCTGCCCCTCGACCACGGCGGCATCCGCAAGGTCCTCGAGGCTTTGCGCGAGCAGGAGATCGTGATCACGGCGATCGACCGCGACATCACCGGGACGGGCTACCTGATGCCGTTCTTCGGCAGGCTCGCGCCGATTCCACTGGGCCCAGCGGCGTTCGCACTCCGCATGGGCACGCCACTGCTTCCGGTGTGCGTCTTCCGCAAGCCGGACGATACGTTTCTCGTGGAGTGCGCGCCTCTGGTGATCGCCGAGTCGACCGGCAACGTGCGGGCGGACCAGGTCCGGATCACGCAGCAGCTTTTGCGCCACATCGAAGGCTTCATCCGGCGTCACCCCGAAGACTGGCACGTGCCGCATCGGATCTGGTCGGGGTCGCCGTGAAATGAGAGTCGGGCTGGTGTCGCCGTATGACTTTGCCTCGCCGGGCGGCGTCAACGACCACGTCCGCAACCTCGCCGTGCGCCTGCAGCGTCTCGGCCACGAGACGCGCATCTTCGCGCCGTCGAGTCGCGCGGTGGTCGACTTCGACAGCGCGCAGTTCTACCGCATCGGCACGCCGATCGCGATCCCGGCGAACGACTCGGTGGCGCGGATCACGCTGAGCTTTCACCTCGCCAGTCGTGTGGCGACGCTGATCGAGGACGAGCAGTTCGACGTCCTCCACTTCCACGAACCGCTGATGCCGGCGCTGCCGATGACGATGCTGCGCATGTCGACGACGGCCAACGTCGGAACGTTCCACGCATTCGCACGTTCGAACATCGGCTACTACTACGGCCGGCCACTGCTCCATCCGTATCTGGCGCACATTCATCGCGGCATCGCGGTCAGCGAGCCCGCGCGAGCCTTCGTGAACCGGTACTTCCCCCAATTTCCGCTGCACGTGATTCCGAATGGCATCGACATCGACGTCTACCGGCCTGGACTTCCGCCGATCCGTCACCTTCGCGACGACAAGCTGAACATCTTGTTCGTCGGTCGCCTGGAGAAGCGCAAAGGCCTGGGCGATCTCTTGCGCGCCTATCGGGCGCTCAAGCCGCGCGTGCCGCGAAGCCGGCTCATCATCGTCGGCGACGGTCCGCTCCGCGGCCGCGTCGAGGCGTTCGCGGCACGCAACCGGCTGTCCGACGTCGTGATCGCCGGATTCGTGCCCGACAGCGTGAAGCCGCGGTACTACTGCAGCGCCGACGTGTTCTGCGCTCCGGCCACCGGCGCCGAGAGCTTCGGCATCGTGCTCCTCGAAGCGCTTGCATCAGGGCTGCCGGTGGTCGCGACCGAAGTCCCCGGCTATATGTCTGTGCTCGAACCGGGCCGTGACAGCGTGACGGTCCAGCCGAAGAATTGGCGCGAGCTCGCCGCTTCGCTCGTCATCCTCGCGCGTGACCCAGAGCTGCGGTCGCGGATGTCCGACTACGCGCTGCAAAAGGCGCGTCGTTACTCGTGGGACCACGTTGCCTCAGAGGTGATCGACGTCTACAACGACGCGCGTCGTGCATTTGCCGCGGCGCCCGCCCAACCACTGGAGGTGTCAGGTGTTCACCACGCGGTTTGAGGCATGGGTGCGGCGGCACGCCGAGGCTCTCATCGCGGCGCTCGGCCGCACCCCGCTGACGCCCAACCAGGTCACGATCGTCGGCCTCGCGCTGACCTTCTTTGCCGCCGGCCTGATCGCGTTCGGCGAGCTACGGTGGGCCGGGATCGTGCTCATCTTTGCGGGCACGTGCGACATCCTCGACGGCGCTCTCGCGCGCACCACCAACGCCGCGTATCCCTACGGCGCTTTCCTCGATTCGACGCTGGACCGCTACTCCGAGGGCGTCGTCTATCTCGGTCTCGCCGCGTACTTTGTGACCACAGACGGGGGGCTGCAGCGCTGGCTGGTCGTCGCCACGGTGGCTGCGCTGGCGGGATCGTTCCTCGTCAGCTATGTCCGTGCGCGAGCCCAGAGCCTCGGGTTCACGTGCAAGTCCGGGCTGTTCCAGAGGCCGGAACGAGTCGTGGTTACAGTGATCGGCCTGCTCATCGGCGGTCCCGTCCTCTACGGCGTCGTCTTTCTCCTCGCGATCGTCACCAACATCACGGCGCTGCAGCGCATCCGTGAGGTGTGGCTGCAGGGCCGGGCGCAGCGCCTGGAACGAGAACGGGAGCAGGCAAAAGCGCGCCGCGCGGCCGGCCAGGCGCGTTGAAAGACCCGTTCGAGGGCATCGCCGGCCACTCGCAAGCGCTGGCTCAGCTTCGCTCGCAGCTCGACACGCGCCGCCTGGCGCATGCGTATCTCTTCGTCGGCGAAGCAGGGCTCGGCAAGGCGACGACGGCGCGCGCGCTCGCGTCGGCGCTGTTACCGGCCGCACCGCTCACTCGGCATCCCGACTACTGGGAGGACGACCGCAACAAGATCATCCACGTCAACGAGATCCGGCTCATGCCCGACAAGCCGCCTGAGTTTCACGAGCTCAGCCTTCAGCAGTTCCTCAATCTGAAGCCCGCGATCGACGAATACCGCGTTGCCCTCGTAACCAACGTGGGAAGGCTGCGCGACGAGTCGCAGGGAGTGCTTCTCAAGACGCTCGAAGAGCCCCATCCGCGCCGCGTCATCATCCTGACGACGCCAAGCCTCAACCCGTTCGTGGTGCTGCCGACGGTCGTTTCGCGATGCCAGCGCGTGTTCTTCCATCCGGTGCCGGCGGTCGAGATCGAAAAGCTCCTGGTGCAGAAAGGCGTCGACCCGAAGCGCGCGAAACTGCTGGCGGAGCTTTCGGGCGGGCGGCCGGGATGGGCAGTGCGTCGCGCGCAGGACCAGAGCGTCATCGAGCTGCATCACGCGTGGACTCGGCGGCTCGAGGAGATCTTCGGCGCTCCGGCCGACGTGCCGCTTCACGTTGCGGCCCAGCTCGACGCGGAGCAGATGAGCTGGCGGCGCAGCGAAGGCGACGAGGAGGATCCCGCGGTGTTTGCGATCGCGAGCTGGCAGATCGAGCTGCGCCGGCGGATGCTCGGCACCCGGGGTCGCGAGCAGGGCCGCTGGGCGCGGTTGCTGGAGCTCTCCTACGACACGCTCGGATACCTCGAGCAGAACGTCAGCCCACGCCTGGCCCTGGAAACATTTCTGCTCGAATGCCGAAAAGCGTCCTGAGAAAAACCCTTCACGGCTTCCGGCCTTACGTCCCGGGCGAGCAGCCGCCCGACGACGAGGGCTGGGTCAAGCTCAACACCAACGAGTCGCCGCTACCTCCGTCACCGAAGGTGATCGAGGCCATCAAGAGCGCGGCCAATGACGCGCTTCGGCTCTATCCGAGCCCGACCGCGGCACCCGCGCGCGAGGCGATCGCGCGCAGGTTCGGAGTCTCGCCGGAGCAGGTCACCGTCGGCAACGGCGGCGACGAGCTGATCGAACTCTGCTTTCGCGCCTTCGCCGACGCCGGCGAGCGGGTCGCCTTTCCGACCCCGACGTATCCGCTGCTCGAGCCGCTCTGCCGCATCCACGAAGCGATTCCGTCGCCGCATCCGACGGAGATGTTCGACGAGCTGCCTCCGAGCCTCGGCCCCGATCCCGCGCCGCTGAAGTTCATCGTCAACCCCAACTCTCCGACCGGCGCGCTTTTCGATGCCGAACACGTCAAGACTGCGGTCATCGCGTCGAGTGGCGTGGTCGCGATCGATGAGGCTTACGTCGACTTCGCGCCGCGGTCGGCCCTCGACCTGATGGCCGAGCACGACAACGTCGTCCTCCTGCGGACGTTTTCCAAGTCATACGGCCTCGCGGGGATGCGCATCGGGTTCGCCCTTGGGCCTCGCGACGTCATCGAGGCGCTCGATTCCGTCAAGGACTCCTACAACGTCGACCGCCTCGCGATCGCGGCTGCGGTAGCCGCGATCGAGGATGAGCGTCACCATCGCCTGCTCGTCGACGAGGTCGTGCACAACCGCACGGCGCTCTCGAAAGCCTTGCGCGACATGCATTTCGAGGTCGTGCCGTCTGCGACCAACTTCGTGTTCGCACGCCCTCCGCGCCCGGCGATCGAGGTTGCCGAGGCGCTCCGCCAGCGGCAGATTCTCGTCCGCCATTACGATCGTGAACCGATCGCGGGGTGGATCCGGGTCACCGTCGGGACCCGCGAGCAGCACGAAAAGCTTCTGGCAGCCTTGAAGGAGATTCTTTGAGCACGACACCAACCCGCGACGAAGCGTGGGAGCTCGTCACCTCGATGACGCAGTCCGACCAGCTGCGCCGGCACATGCGCAGCGTGTCGGCGGCGATGGAGGCGTACGCGCGGCGCTTCGGTGAAGACCCGGAACGGTGGGCGGTCCTCGGCCTGATTCACGACTGGGACTACGAGACAGGACCGACCAAAGAGCAGCACCCCATGCGCGGCATCGAGATGCTGCGGGAAAAGGGCTGGCCCGACGACATCCTCGACGACATCGCGTCCCACGCCGATTACCTCGACGTGCCTCGCGACACCAACGCGCGCAAGGCTCTCTACGCGGTCGACGAGATGTGCGGATTCATCATCGCCTGCGCGCTCGTGAAGCCGGATAAGTCGCTGAGCTCGGTGGACGCGAACACGGTCCGCAAGAAGATGAAGGACAAGGCCTTCGCACGCGGCGTGCACCGCGAGGAGCTGGTCTCGGGCGCCGAGGTGCTCGGCGTTCCGTTCGACGAACACGTCATCTTCGTCCGCGATGCATTGAAGCCGATCGCGCCCGAACTGGGCCTAAACCCATGAGCTCGAGCGGCCGTCCCCGCGTCCTGTTGATGCACCCGTTCCTCGACCCGGGTCCGTCGATCCTGGCCGAGGCCGCGGAGGTCATCGCCTACCCGGCGGGCCGCCCTCTCGACGAGGCGAACATCCGGCAGGCCGCCGAGGGCTGTATCGGGATCGTCAGCCAGCTGATGGACCCGATCCGCGAAACCGTCCTGTCCACGCCCGGGCTCAAGTGCGTCAGCAACGTCGCGGTCGGTTTCGACAACATCGACATCCCGGCGGCGACGGCGCACAAGGTCATGGTCACCAACACGCCCGGCGTCCTCGACGATGCGACCTCCGACTTCGCTTTCACGCTTCTCATGGCGACCGCGAGACGTGTGGTCGAGGCCGACCACTTCGTCCGCTCCGGCCAGTTCCACGGCTGGGCGATCGACATGATGCTCGGCCAGGACGTTTTCGGGGCGACTCTCGGCATCGTCGGCATCGGACGCATCGGCCGTGGCGTCGCCCATCGCGCCAAGGGCTTCAACATGCGCGTGCTCTACTACGATCCGAATCCACTTCCTCCAGAGGCGGAGGAGCAGTTGAATGCGCACCGCGCGAGCCTCGACCGGTTGGTCGCCGAGTCGGATTTCATCTCCGTCCACACGCCGCTGACGAAGGACACGATGCACCTGATCAGCACCGCGCAGTTCAACGCGATGAAGCCGAACGCGATTCTCGTCAACACGTCGCGAGGACCTGTCGTCGACGAGGCCGCGCTCGTGCAGGCGCTCAATGCGCACAAGCTCGCGGGCGCGGGGCTCGATGTTTACGAGCGCGAGCCGGCGGTGCACCCCGGCCTCGTGTCCCTTCCCAACGTCGTGCTTGCACCTCACATCGCAAGCTCCACCGTGCGCACGCGCTCGGAGATGTCGGCGATGGCGGCGCGCAACATGGCGACGGCCGTGCGCGGCGGCAGGCCGCCGAATCTCCTGAACCCCGAGGTCAAGAAATAGCGGTCAGCCTTCGCTACAAGCTGCTCGCGCTGGACCTGGACGGGACGATCCTCGACCTGCACCTCAACCTCGACCCGCGCGACCTCGAGGCGCTGACCCGCATCGTGCAGGCGGGCGTGAACGTCATCGCGTGCACCGGCCGTCCGTATCCCGGCGCGGTGCCGTGGGTGGAGCGGCTCGGCCTCAGGGGTCCGATCGTGTGCTACCAGGGCGCGGAGGTGCGTTCCCTCGACGGCGCGGTGCTTCTCGACCACGGCGTGCCGCATGCGCTCGCGATGGAAGTCATCGAGTACGCGCGCACGCGCGACCTCCACGTGCAGGCGTACCGCGACGACAAGCTGATCGTCGAGCGCGACCGGCCCGAAGCGCATCGCTACGCCGAGCATGCGGGGATGCAGATCCACCTCGTGCCGAACCTCGACACCGCGATGGGGCCGACAACACCGAAGCTCGTGATCGTGTCGCTGCCGGAGACGCTCGAGTCCATCCTGCCCGAGACGCGCGAGCGCTGGAACGGAAGGCTCAACGTCGCGACGTCGACGCCGGACTATCTCGAATTCACGAGCGTGGAGAGCGACAAGGCGTCGGCCTTGCGGTTCCTTTGCGAACGGCTCGGCGTGGCGCAAACCGAGACGGTGGCCGTCGGTGACGGCCGCAACGACGCGTCGATGATCAAGTGGGCGGGACTCGGATTTGCCGTCGAAGGCTCGCCACCCGAGGTGCTCGCCGCAGCCGACCGCACCATTCCGGGTCCCGGCCACGGCGGAATCCCGCAGCTGGCAGACGCGTTGTTGTCGTAGATGGGGACATTGTTGCTCGTGCACGCACATCCCGATGACGAGTCGATCTCGACCGGCGGCGTGATCATGAAGGCGAAAGCTCACGGCCACCGCGTCGTGCTCGTAACCGCGACGCGCGGCGAGGCGGGCGAGATCTACAACATGGACGAGGCCGCGTCCCGGCCGCGCCTGGGTGAGATCCGCACCGAAGAGCTCCGTGCGGCGGACGAGATCCTGGGCGTCGACCGTCAGGAGTTCCTGGGATATCGGGACTCGGGGATGGTGGACACTGCCGACAACAAAGACCCGCGCTCGTTTCACCAGGCAAAGCTCGAAGACGCCGCGGAAAGACTTGCGGCGGTGTTGCGTGAAGAACGTCCAGATGTCGTCGTGACGTACGCCGAAGACGGGGTGTACGGCCATCCCGACCATATCAAGGCGCACTTGGTCACGAACGCCGCGCTCGACTTGGTCGCCCGCGAGGGCCAGCCGGTGAAAAAGCTGTACTACACCGCGATCCCCCGCTCGATGATGGAGGCGTTCGCCGCACAGATGCCGGAGGAGGCGCAGCGGGCGATGGGCGGCAACATGCGGATTGCCGGCACTCCGGACGACCTTGTCACGACGCGCGTGGATGTTCACGACTATGTCGAGCGCAAGCGCGACGCGTTCCAGGCACACGTGAGCCAGAACGATCCCAACTCGTGGTTCGCGACCATGCAGGACCAGATCTACGAGCTGGCGTTCGGGACCGAGTACTACCAGCTGGCTCGCGGTAAGCCTGGCTCGAGCCTGCCCGAGTCAGACCTGTTCGCCGGGATCACATAACCTCGGATAGGCGCGCCTATCCGCCATGCGCGGCCGGTTGAATGCCTGATAACCCGGCCAATCCGGTGCGCATGGGCCTGAGGTCGCCTCACGTAGACTCGGATCGGTCTCATGGAAGTCTTGAAGATCACGCCTCGCGGCTACTGCCACGGCGTGGTGGACGCTTTTCGGATCGCCAGACGGGTCCGCGAAGAGACACAGGGCCCGGTTCACATGCTCGGCATGCTCGTCCACAACACTCACGCCACGGACGATCTCCAGCGCCAGGGAATCGCGCTGGTCGACCAACCGAACCGGCTGGCGGGGCTGGAACACATAAAGGAAGGGACCGTGATCTTCACCGCTCACGGCGTTTCCCCGCAGGTCAAGCAGCGCGCGACGGAGCTGGGTCTTATGCCAGTCGATGCCACGTGCTCCGACGTCGTGCGCACACATGAGCTCGTGGCCGACCTGGCACGCAAGGGTTACGAGGTCGTCTACATCGGGCGCAAAGGTCATCCCGAGCCCGAAGGTGTCATGGGCGAAGCGCCGGGCAAGGTCCACCTGGTGCAGGAGCCGGCGGACATCGACGCGCTCCAGCTGCAGGGCGACCGCATCGCGGTTACATGCCAGACGACCCTGTCGGTCTGGGACACCGAAGACCTCATCGGTCGTGTCAAGGCGAGATATCCGCAGGCCGAGGTCTACAACGAGATCTGCCGGGCCACTCAGGAACGCCAGGAGGCCGCGGTCGAGGCGGCCAAAGAAGTCGACGTCGTCATCGTGGTCGGAAGCCCGCGCTCATCCAACTCGCTCCGGCTCGTCGAGGTGGTGAAGAAGCTCGGGCACAAGCCCGCCTATCTCGTCGACCGCCTCGAGGATTTAGACCTCGGCTGGTTCAAGGGAGTGCGCAAGGTGGGCGTGACGAGTGGGGCGTCGACGCCCACGCAGCTGACACGGCAGGTCATCGAATACCTGGAAGCGCTCGAGGTTCCTGCCTAGGTTCCACGGAGCCGGCGGAGGACTCCACCGAGTCCGGGTCGCTTCGCCGGCGGGGCCGCCGCAACCGCCGGTGTCGGGATCGTCTCCTGAACGTGAGCTGCGCGGGGTTCG
>DASSLJ010000141.1:0-7669 GCA_035689585.1 Candidatus Dormiibacterota bacterium | reverse complement strand
CTGCACATGATCCTCGCGGTGATCGAGAAGCGTCTTCAGGGAATCACGTTCGGCAAGTCGGACGTGTTCGTCAGCGTGGCGGGCGGCATCCGGATCACGGAGCCGGCCGCCGATCTCGGTCTCGCCCTGTCGATCGTCAGCAACGTCATCAACAGGCCAATGCCGGACGGCCTGGTCGTGATCGGCGAGCTGGGATTGTCGGGCGAAGTGCGTCGTGTCGGTCAGCTGGAGCGTCGCCTGAATGAGGCGGCGCGCCATGGCATGACACGCGCGTTGATTCCGGCCGGCGCTCGCGCCGGACGGCCCAGTGGCCTCGACGTCGTCGAGGTCCGCACCGTGGCAGACGCCGTGTCTGCCGCATTTCCTTCACCCATCCAGTCCGGCGCATTCATAAAGGAGGCGGGGGTCACCGTCTCTTGAGGAGGTAACCCGTTGAAGCGTTCCGAGTATCTGGCCCGATGGGTCGGGGCAGCGCTCGGAGTGGTCGGTGGTTTCGTGCTCGGTTATTTCATGGTCCGGGGACTCGGCAGCAACGCGCACCCGGGCTGGGCAATCATCGGGCTGACCACGCTGGAAGGACTGATATTCGCGTACCTGGGCACGCCATACGTGCTCGGTGGGTGGCGAACGGTCAACTTCCGGCTCACGAGCACTCCGCTGCCGGATCTGCTGAGTGGATTGCTGGGCATCATCGTCGGCCTTGTCGTCGCGGTGCTCGTCGGCGTGTTCATCCGCGACCTTCCGTACGGCTATGCGTTGTCGTTCGTCCTCGCTTTGCTCCTCGCGGCGATGGGCGCCTCCGTCGGCGTCAGACGGCGCGAAGAGCTCGCGGCGCTGTTTTTCGGCGGCGAATCACATGAGTCGGACGGTCACCGCATGCCCGCTGTGCTGCTCGACACCTCGGTGATCATCGACGGCCGGATCCTCGACATCGCCAAGACCGGCTTTCTCGACATGCCTTTGGTGATTCTTTCTTCGGTGCTGCGCGAGCTGCAGATGGTGGCGGACTCCGCCGACGTCACTCGCCGGCGGCGCGGCCGCCGCGGCCTCGACGTCCTCACCGAGATGCAGAAGGAACCGACGATCAACCTCCAGGTCAAAGAGGACGAGACGCCTCCCAACGGCGACATCGACCAGCACCTGGTGCGCACCGCGAAGCGCAAGGGGTGGGCGATCATGACCAACGACTTCAACCTCAACCGCATCGCGCGCCTCGAGGGCATCACGGTCTTGAACCTCAACGAGCTGGCCCAGGCGATGCGCCCTGTCGCGATACCCGGCGAAGAGATCCTCGTCACGGTCGCGCGCGAAGGGAAAGAGCCAGGGCAGGGCGTCGGCAGCCTCGACGACGGCACGATGGTGGTCATCCAGAACGGCCGGAGGCTCTTGAACCAAACCATCACCGCCGTCGTGACGTCGGTCATCCAGACGTCGGCGGGGCGAATGATCTTTGCCGACCCAGTCGGCGTGGACACCCGCCGTTCGTCATCGCGCGTCAAGCAGGCGCGCGAGGAATCCGCCTGATGCCCACCGTCGGTGCGATCGTCGCGGCCGCCGGCATGGGATCACGCCTCGGGCGCGGGTCCAAGGCGCTGGTGCGCCTGAACGGCCGAACGACATTGGCACGAGTGCTCGAATTGTTTCTCGCCCTTGACGAGGTGGACCGCATCGTTGTCGTCGGCCCACCCTCCCGACTGGAGACGGCGGAGCACGAGGTGGCTGCGCTCAATCCGCGCAAGCCGGTAGTGGTGCGAGCCGGCGGCGAAAGCCGGCAGGCGTCGGTGCGCGCCGGTCTGGCGGCGCTCGGTGATTGCGACTACGTGCTGGTGCACGACGCCGCGCGTCCTCTGGCCACCGCTTCGCTGGTGCGACGCGTGCTCGCGGCCGCCATCGAATCCGGCGCGGCGTTTCCTGCGATCGCGCCTCGCGACGCGGTTAAGCGCGTCGAGGGCAATCGCCTTGTGGAGTCGCTCGACCGATCCCGCGTGGTTCTCGCTCAGACGCCGCAGGGCTTTTCCTATGAGCTGCTGGCGCGGGCGCACCGCGAGGCGGCGGACGCCGGCCTCGTGGGCGACGACGACGCGCAGCTAGTCGCGGCGACCGGGCATATCGTCACGGTCGTGCCGGGCGAGCCCGCGAACATCAAGCTCACGACGCCCGAGGATCTCGAGGTGGTCGAGGCTTTGATCCGAGAGCACGAGCACGCCTCGCCTTGAGGGTCGGTATCGGCTATGACGTCCACCCGCTGGTCGCGGGCAGACAACTGGTGCTTGGCGGCGTCCACATTTCGCATCCGTCCGGTCTCGACGGCTACTCCGACGCTGACGTCCTTACGCACGCCGTGATCGACGCGCTGCTCGGCGCCGCCGGGCTCGGCGACATAGGCCGGCTTTTCCCGGCGGGCGAGCCGAAATACGCGGGTGCGGCCAGCCTCGAGATGCTCTCGGTCACCGTCAAGGCGGTGCGCGACGCCGGATACCAGGTCGTCAACGTCGACTGCACGGTCATCGCGCAAGAGCCGCGGCTCCAGCCCTACCTCGAAAAGATGCAGCGCAATCTTGCCGAGCAGCTCGGCGACGCCGGCGTCAACGTCAAGGGCAAATCGCCTGAAGGCCTCGGCGTCTTGGGGCACGGGGGAGGCATCGCCGCCCAGGCGGTTGCGACAATCGAGTCTCTGTGACCCTCCGCCTCCACAACACCCTCACGGGCACCAAGGAGCCGTTCGAGCCTCTCGAACCAGGACGCGTCCGCATGTACACCTGCGGCCCGACCGTATGGAACTTCGCCCACGTCGGCAACCTCCGCGCATTCCTTTTCTATGACCTCGTCCGCCGGCATCTGCAGGTGTCCGGCTACCGCGTCGACCACGTCATGAACCTGACCGACATCGACGACCGCATCCTCGACCAGGCGATGCATGCCGGCACGACCATCGCCGACTACACGAGGCCTTACGCCCAGGCGTTCTTCGAAGACATGTCGACCCTGCGCGCGCAAAAGGCGGAACACTACCCGCGCGCAACGGAGCACATCGCCGAAATGCTCGCCATGATCGGCACGCTGCTCGAGAACGGGAACGCGTACGAGTCCGAGGGCGACGTCTATTTCCGGATCGCGAGCTTTCCGAAGTACGGCGAGCTGTCGCATCTCGATCGCGGTGGCCTGAAGGCCGGTGCTCGCGTGGCCACGGACAAGTACGACAAGGAAAACGTCAGCGACTTCGCGCTCTGGAAGCGATCGCAACCCGAGGATGAGCAAATCGGCGGCGCGTGGGATTCACCGTTCGGCAAAGGGCGGCCTGGATGGCACATCGAGTGCTCGGCGATGAGCAAGCGCTACCTCGGCGACACGATCGACATCCACGCCGGCGGAGTGGATCTCATGTTCCCTCACCACGAAAACGAGATCGCTCAATCCGAGGCGGCCAACCACGAGAAGTTCGCACGCGTATGGCTGCACTCGGAACACCTCGCCGACGCGACGGGGGAGAAGATGTCGAAGAGCGCCGGTCGCTTCACCACGCTGCGCGATCTGCTGGATGCGGGTCACGACCCGCTGGCGATCCGGCTCTTTCTGATGGCGAATGCGCACTACCGCTCGAAGGTGCGGCTCAGCCCAGAGGCGCTGCACGCGGCGGCGGAGCAGGTGCGCCGGCTGCGCGAGTTCAACGAGCGCGTACAGAGAACGGCCGCTGCGCCATCCGACGATCCGCTTCTCGAAAACAGGATCGAAGCCACACGTGCGGCGTACCGCGAAGCCCTCGACGATGACCTCAACCTGTCGCAGGGGCTGGGGCTCGTGTTTGACCTGATTCGAGAAGCCAACGCCGCGCTCGACGGCGGCCGAGTCGGCGAACGCAGCAGGACTTCGCTCCTTGCGCTGGTCGAGGATGTCGACGCACACCTCGACGTCGTCAACGTCGAAGAACCTGGTCTTGCGGAAGAGGTCGAGCGCCTGATCGCAGACAGAGAGCGCGCGCGCAAGGCGCGTGACTTCGCCCGCTCGGACCAGATTCGCGAAGACCTGCGGCGAAGAGGCATCGCGCTCGAGGACTCGAAGGACGGCGTGCGGTGGCGAAGAGTCGCGCTTACTGAGGGAGAGCGGTCCTGACCTTCCCGGTCTCCAGGTCGTAGTAGTGGCGCGGGATTCTGGTCACGTCCTTGCCGAACAGCACGAGTTCCCACGCGGCTTCGCCGATTCCCTGCTGGCTGTGAACGTCGTTCGGCGGATCCGTCCAGGTCACAAACGAACCCACCGGCAGCTCCTTTTCGTACAGCACCGAGACATTGTTGCCGTCGACGCGATAGTGGCGATAGCGGTCTCGCCCTCGAACAACACATGCGACGCCCCACGAACCGTGGTCGTGCACCGGGGTCTCCTCGAGGGGCGAAAAGCGAGCGAGCATCAGGGTCAGGCCGTCTTCGTCGGTCTGCAGGATCGTGAATGTGGAGTCCCCGCCGTGGAGGCTGCGCATCTCCGCCCCGGGCACAAAACCTGGCTTCTGTGACTCGCTCGCGAGAAGGTTGCCCACGGCTGTGAGATCTGCACCCGACGCGAGAAGTTCCCGAGCCCGGACCATGAACTCTGCAACCATGCGATTAGTGTGCGACAGCTGATCCACGGCAGAAACGCCGTCCTCGAGGCCGCACGCGCCGGTCGCGTGGTCAAGGTCTATCAGGCCGCCGGGCTCGGCCACGATCCCCGGCTCGACGAGCTCGCGAAGCTCGTGCGCATCGAGACCGTCCCGCCCGCACGCCTCGACCAGATGGCGCCCGGCGTCAACCAGGGGGTGGCTGCGGAGCTGAAGCCGCGCAGAGAGTGGACGCTGAAGCAGCTGCTCGACGCGAGCCCGACTCTGCTGGTCGCGCTCGATGGGATTCAAGATCCCCAGAATCTCGGCGCCATCCTGCGCAGTGCCGAGACGGCCGGCGCCGACGGTGCGATCTTGCCGGAGCATCGAAGCGCACCACTGTCGCCGGCCGCCGTAAAGGCGAGCTCGGGCGCTTCAGAGCTTCTTCCGATCGCCCGCGTATCCGGCCTTCCGTCGGCGATCGCCGACGTGAAACGCGCGGGTGTGTGGTGCGTCGCGCTCGACCCCCGCGGCGAGATGCTTGCATGGGAGTTCGATTTCAAACAGCGCGTTTGCATCGTGGTCGGCGGCGAGGGAGCTGGCGTCCATCGCCTGGTCAAGGAACGATGCGACGCGCGCGTGCGGCTGCCGAGCAAGGGGCACGTCGCGAGCCTGAACGCGTCCGCTGCGGCGGCGGCGCTGCTGTACGAAATCTCGCGCCAGAGGTCGATGTAGGTGCAGCGACTGATCGTCGACGGGTACAACATCCTTCACGCGTGGACGTCCCTCAAGCGCCTCGCGTCAGAAGCTTCGCTCGAAGCGGCGCGCGACAAGCTGGTCGAACGGCTCGCCGTTCTTGGCATGATCTCCGGCGAATCCGTGACGGTCGTATTCGACGCGCATCACTCTGCCGCCATGTCCAGCTCCGAACAAACGGTGGACGGCGTGCGCGTAGTCTTCACGCGACGCGGTCACTCGGCGGACCACGCCATCGAGCGCATCGCGTACCGGGCGAGCGAGGTGGGGGACATCATCACGGTGGCGACGTCTGACCGCTTCCAACGCGACCTGGTGCGCGGAATGGGCGGCGCGGTCATCAGCGCCCAGGAGCTCGAGCGACGCGTGATCGAGGCCGAGAACGAGATGACGCGCAAGGTCAACCGCTACCGATGATCCGCCGCACTCGGATCGTCTGCACTATCGGTCCGTCGAGCGCGGCCCCGCACACGCTCCGAAACATGATCCAGTCGGGAATGGACGTCGCGCGACTCAACTTCTCGCACGGCGATGCGGACACGCATCGCGAGGTCGCCGCCAACGTGCGCGAGGCGGCGGAGGAAATCGGACGTCCGGTGGCGCTGCTCGGTGATCTGCAGGGCCCGAAGATCCGGACCGGCTCACTCGACACCTCGTTCGAACGGCTGGTTCGTGGCCGCGAGGTCGAGCTCGTCGGTGCCAGGCGCACGCAGCCGAACCAGATCGAGATCAGCCACGAAGAGCTCGTGCATTCACTGCGACCGGGCGATCGCGTGCTTCTCGACGACGGGCGGATCGAGCTCGCGGTGCGTGCTGTCCAGGACGGACGCGCCGAGGCGTCGGTGGTGCGCGGGGGTCTCCTTGGCGAACGTAAGGGCGTCAGCGTGCCCGGCCGGCCGCTGCCGATGCCGGCGTTGACGGCCAAGGACCTGGACGACTTGAAGCTCGCGGTCGAGCTGGGCGTCGATTACCTCGCGCTGTCTTTTGTCCGCAGGCCGGAAGACGTCACCCTCTGCCAGCAGCACCTCAACGGCATGAACTGCGCCATTCCGGTGATTGCGAAGCTCGAGAAGCTCGAGGCCATCAAGAACATCGACGGGATTCTCGAGGTGGCCGACGCGGTGATGGTCGCGCGCGGTGATCTTGGCGTCGAGCTGAGGCTCGGCGACGTGCCGGCAATCCAGAAGGACGTGATCGACCGCGCCAACCGCGCCGGCGTGCCGGTGATCACGGCGACCGAGATGCTCGAGTCGATGGTCACGTCCAACCGGCCGACCCGCGCCGAGGCGTCGGACGTCGCCAACGCGATCTGGGACGGCACCGACGCCGTGATGCTTTCCCAGGAGACGTCGGTCGGCGCGCACCCGGTCGACGCCGTACGCGCGATGGCGCGCATCTGCCTGGCCGCACAGAAGCACCCGGCGTACGAGCGGGCACGGCAGATCTGGCGCGAGCCGGGCCAGGTCGGAAGCGCGATCGCCCACGCCGCCGCGGCGACCGCGACCGAGCTCCACGCCAAGGTGATCATCGCGTTCACCGAGTCCGGGACCACCGCGCTGCGGTGCAGCAAGGCTCGTCCGCCGGTGCCGATCGTCGCGGCGAGCCCGCATGCCGAGGTGCTCAGGCGCACGGCGCTCTACTCGGGCGTCATCCCGATGCTCGTCAGCCCCGGTCGAGATACCGACGAGATGATCGCCAACGCAACCGAAGCCGCCAGGGCGAGCGGCATGGTGCGGCCCGGTGATCGCCTGGTCGTGGTGGCCGGCGTGCCGGTGGGGCGGCCCGGTCAGACGAATTTGCTCAAAGTCGAGACGGTTTAAGCGGGTTCTACAGGCGTCGGCGCGACCCAGAATTAGCGCCGTGGCGCCCGCCTCCCACGGTTTGCTGGGCCGCATTCAGAGGGCCAATGACGACGCCGCGCACCGCTTTGGGCCGAACACGGCTGAGGTCGAGGCGTTCATCGTCGCCGCCGGACAGCTGACGCCGTGGCAGTGGCGGCAGGTCCTTGCGACCAAACAGCTCGTCGCGTCCGTGACCAAAGAGGGCGCATCCGATTCCGCCCAGAACATCCAGGCGGCGATCCGGACCAGCGACACGCGCATCTCCGAGCCGCTTGCGCGCGCGGGTGAGGTCCTGTTCGACGCGCTGGCCAAGAAGAGCGAGGACAAGCAGGTCGCCGCCTGGCAGGCGATGACCGCCGTCGTCATGCGCTCCCAATTGCCCGCGCTCAAGTTCGCGGTCCACTACTCGCCGTTCGCCACGCTGATACCGCTTGCCGGATCCGACGTTCTCGAGCCCAAGACGCAGCGGTTCCTGGAGCGTCTGCACGCGCTCGGCAAAGAG
>DASSLJ010000140.1:0-11942 GCA_035689585.1 Candidatus Dormiibacterota bacterium | reverse complement strand
ACAGGCTTCGCCGATTGACGCCGGCGGCGTGGATCGCGGTCGTAGGAACAGTCGCAGGCGCCGTCGCGTTCGGATGGTTCGTATCGGGCATACCCTTTTCGACGTTCGACCTCGGAAGCGCGATCGGCCCGGCCTCCGGAGTCGCGCTCATGGCCGCGATGTTGTTCGTGCCGCAGCTCCTCGTCGTCTTTCTCCTCGCGACCAAAGACCGAGGCACCCGCATCGGGGGCATCGTCATAGGCGGATTTGCCGCCGTCGCCGGACTGGGGATGGGCGTCATGTGGCTGAGCGGCGCGCAGTTCGAAGGTCAGAGCTACGACGTCAAGGCGCTCGGCCTGTGGCTGCCGCTGATCGTCATGGGCATCATCGACGGCATCGCGGCTGCGGTCGCGTTGCTGGCCCTTCGCCGCGAGGAGACTCCGAAGCTCCCATGCACGTCCGCGGCCTGAGCTCGCGCTGGCGGCTCATCCTCCGGCCGCGGGTTTCCTTGGCGATGCGTCGCGCCTCTTGCGCTCGGAGCCGGACCTCATTGGCGTGACGCAAGACCTCCTCACTCTTTCGGCGAACGCGCTCGGACTCGGCCATGGCGGCCGAATAGTCCGAACGCCCGCGGGGGGGAGTCACGGTACCGGGTCGGATCGTAGCCGATCCGAATACGAGGTCAGGTTCGGCTTGGTGGAGGCGGCGGGAGTTGAACCCGCGTCCGAAGCAGCGTCCCCCGGGATCTCTACGAGCGTGTCCAGGATTTTGGTTCTCGCCTGGCGGCTCCTCCCGACGGGATCCGTTTTGGCCAGCCGCGGTGAATGTCCTACCTCAGGGCCGTGGCGCCCCTGCGGTAGCGATCCGGTCTATGTGACGCCGGTCCTCGGTCCGCCGGATTGACCGAAGGTGGCGCCCGGGCTCAACGGTCCGGGGCTTTAGTCTCTACTGCTTACGCAGCGAGGGCGAAAGCGGGTTCGTTCTTGGCGTTTGTAAACGCTGCGCTGTGACGCTCGCGGCTCTCGGCTCGCAATCCCGAAGCTCAACTGCCCCGTCGAGACCGGACGCCCCCACGAAGCTGAACCTCGTTGCGGCTTGATTTTACCCATGGGGCGCCGTCCCTACACTTGACCGCGACATGAGCCTCGACCTCGATCGCATCGGCCGAGCCAGCCTCAAAGAGCTCGGCGACATCCGCATCGACGACGTCCTTTCGTTCATCGACCGAGGCATCGAGCGCATGCCGAGCTACATGGACCTCTACCGCCGTTGGGAGGCTCAGCAGTGGGCGGTCGCCGACATCGACTTTAGCCTCGACCGCCAGGACTGGCTCGAATCGACCGACATCGAGCGCAAGGCGACGCTGTGGTCGCACCGGCTCTTCTTCAACGGCGAGGAGCGCGTCACGTCGACACTCGCGCCGTTCGTGTGGGCCGCGCCGACGCCGGAGATCGAGATCTTTCTTTCCACTCAGATGGTCGACGAGGCGCGGCATACGGTGTTCTTCGAAAAGTGGTGGCGCGACGTGCCTCAGACCGACGCGGCCAACCTGACGCAGCTCATGAAAGAGATCCGGCCCGAGGCCAACGAGGGCTACAACATTCTTTTCTATGAGCGCCTACCGTCGACCGCGCAGCGTCTCGCCAGCAACCCCAAGGACTTCGACGCTTTCGTCGAAGGCGTCACCCTCTACCACATCGTTATCGAGGCGACCATCGCGCTGACCGGGCAGCGCTTCGAGCTCGAGGCGATGCGCGAGCAGAACCTCACCGACCGTGGGTTCTATCGCGGCTTCACCGCCGTCGCGCGTGACGAGTCGAGGCATGTGAGCTTCGGCATCAAGCTGCTCCAGGAGGCGGTCCGCGACGACGCCGAGCGTTACGCGCCGATCATCCAGCGCACGTTGGTCGAGTGCTTGCCGCTGATCTCGGGCGTGCTCGACCCGCCGGATCCGCGTTACGTCACCGACTTCGGCCACACCGAAAGCGAGATCGTCGAATTCGCGATCGAGCAGCTGAACAAGAAACTCCGCGCGATAGGAATCAACCTCGCCGCCTGAGCTCGACGGTCACGTCGCGGTGGTCACCGGCGCCGGCCGCGGCGTCGGTCGCGGCATCGCGATCGGACTCGGTGAAGCGGGTGCGACGGTTTACATCACCAGCCGGACCGCAAAGAGTTTGGAAGTTACCGCGCAGGACGTCACACGAGCCGGGGGCCGGGGAGTCCCGGTCATCTGCGATCACCGCGACGACGAACAGGTTGCGAACGTCTTCGCACGGGTCGCTTCGGAATCGCAGCGGCTCGACATCCTCGTCAACAACGCGACCGGTGTACCGCCCTTCGACGTCCTTTTCACGAAGACGCCGTTCTGGGAGCTCACCGCCGATTCGTGGTCGGAATTGATCGACGTCGGTTTGCGCTCACACTTCGTCGCGGCGCAGCACGCGGCCCGAATGATGATCGAGCGGCGCGGTGGTCTCATCGTCAACGTCTCGTCATCGGGTGCGAAGAAGCGTTTCGCGATCCTGCCGTATGGAGTCGGCAAGGCCGCGGTCGACCGCATGACAGCCGACATGGCGGAAGACCTCGAACCTTTCGGCGTGACGGTCGTTTCTTACTGGCCGCCGCCCACCGCAACCGAGCGAATGCTCGAAGGGGCCGGCCCCGGTGACGATCCCGCCAGCTGGTCGTTGCCCGCATTCAACGGCCGCGTGATCGCGCGCCTGGCGTCGCTTCCGGATCTTCACCGCCGCACGGGCACCGTACTCGTTGCACGCGAGCTCGGCGCCGAGCTCGGCGTCGACGACCCACGGCAGCAGCGCGTCTAGCTCTTCTCCCGCATCCAGGGCGTCATCGTCAGTCCCACGAGCAAGCCTTCAGGACTGATCAGCCGCGACACGACCTGGCCCCAAGGCTCGGTGCGATTCGAGACCAGAAGCATGTAACCGCGGGCCTCCATCTCGCGCGTCGCCGCAGCGACATCGTCGACGTCAAATTCGAGCCATGCCTGCGGTTGCCTTACATCTGAAGGCCAGCTCGACGACCCAAAACACGATTCGGCAGCCTGAGCGAGAGGCCACACGGCGAATGAGTTCGCGCCCTTCAGCTCCTCCGTGTGGCGGTACTCGCCGTCCTCCCGCTTGAATGCGATCCCGAGCGCATCCTCATAGAGACGTCGCGAGTCCTCGACATCGGATGCGACCGGACCGAACCCCGCGATGAACAGCACTTTCATCTTCGCATCGCCCTCTCGATCTCCCGCTTCGCGTCGCGCGCCGCGATCGCCTCGCGCTTGTCGTACTGCCGCTTGCCGCGGGCCAGGCCGATCTCGACCTTCGCGCGGTTGCGGGCAATGTACACGCGAAGAGGAATCAGCGTGTAGCCCTTCTGCTTGACCTTCCCGATCAAACTGGAAATCTCCTTGCGATGGAGAAGCAGCTTGCGCGGCCGTAGCGGCTCCTGGGTCAGCACGTTGCCCTGTGCGTACGGGGAGATGTGCACGTTTTCCAGCCATGCCTCACCGTTGTCGATACGCACGTATCCATCGCGAAGGTTTGCGCGGCCGTTGCGCACCGACTTGATCTCCGTGCCGGTGAGCATCACACCAGCTTCGTACTTCTCGTCGATGAAGTAGTCGTGGTACGCGCGCCGGTTGACGGCGACGTCCTTCTCCGAATCACGATCAGGCATCGGCGAGCACCTGCTTCGCGGGTGCCGGCTTCTTGCCCGGCAGCTGGACGATGTCCGGAACATATCGGTCGCCGTCGACATGTCCGCGCAACACCTTGACGCGGCCCTTAGATGTGGGCAGCGTCGCCCCCGGCCATGGCTGGAGCCCGCGCACGCGCCGGTCGATCTCTCGCGGATCCATCGACCAGTCCAGCTCGCCCTCCGACTTGTGGAGCTTCGGCGCGAGCGTCGCGAGCTTGTGGTCCTGTCCGACGACGCGCAGCTCCTCGAAATGCTCGAGCGTCTCGACCAGCAGCTTTGCGCCGATACCGGCCAGCCTCCGCATCAGCTGCGCCGCGTCCTCGCCGTCCTCGATCGGAGTCGCGCGAACCGCGAGCACGGGACCATGGTCGAGCTCCTCGTCCATCTTCATGATCGACACGCCGGTTTCGGTGTCCCCGGCAAGGATGGCGCGAGCGACGGGCGCCGCGCCGCGCCAGCGAGGCAGCAGCGACGCGTGGACGTTGATCGGCGCGAGTTTTGGGATGTCGAGCACCGAGCGCGGGATGATCTGGCCGTATGCGACGACGACCAGGAAGTCGGGCGTCAGCGCACGAAGTCGCTCGACAGCTTCGGCATCACGAATCTTCTCCGGCTGAAAGACCGGCAACCCCAGTTCCTCCGCCGCCAATTTCACGGCCGAAGGAGTCAGCTTCATTCCGCGCCGAGCGGGACGATCCGGCTGCGTGACGACCAATCCGATCTCGTGGTGCGCCTGATCCAGGGCTCGCAGCGAGGGCACGGCGAAGTCGGCGGTGCCGGCGAAAACGATCTTGTAGAGCGCCGTTACCCGGAGGCCGCGGCGACCGCCTCTTCCCTCTCCTCGCCCATGAGCTCCTCCACGCGGCGCAGCGTATCGAGGCTCGTCAGCTTGTCGGTGAAGAGGACGCCATCGAGGTGGTCGAGCTCGTGCTGGAACGCGCGAGCGGTGAAGCCCGAGGACTTGACCCGGATCTCTTTGCCGTGGCGGTTGCGGCCCTTGACGACGACCGTCTCGGCTCGCTCGACCTCGCCGACCCATCCCGGGTAGCTCAGGCAGCCCTCGTAGCCGATCTGCTGCCCTTCGCCCTTTACCAGCTCGGGATTGACCAGGCCCCAGATCTGCTTGTCGTCGCCCTTGACGACGCAGACACGCAGCGGGACTCCGATCTGGTTGGCCGCCAGGCCGGCGCCCGGGGCGTCGAGCATGGTCTCGACCAGGTCGTCGAGCAGGCGCTGGATCGAGGCGTCGATGCGCGTGACCTTCTTGGCCTTCTCGCGCAGGACCGGATGTTCGAAGCTGAGGATCGGTCGGACCATCGAGTTCGATTCTACCCGCGAGGTGTGAAAACCCAACCTCGCCGGAGCGTCTAAACCAGCCAGCGAGACCGGATCATGACGTCGCGGCCTCCGATCTCGTCGTAGCCGCGAAACGCCTGGATCCGTGTCGGGCGGAGGCGGAAGAACATCCATCCGTCGTCCGGCGTCCACCCCATCGCCTTCTTCCAGTCGGCGGCCATGTTCGGTGAGTCCTCCACCGCAACGCTGTCGATGACGCCCGCCTGAATGACGATGGCGTCCGACGGATCACCGCCGGCGAGCACGACGCGCGGGTTCATCGACATGTTGCGCGCCGTTCGGCTCGTCCCGAGCGTGGTGACGATGATCTGGCTTCCGTCCCACAAACCCGACACGCCGATGACATGCGGCCGGCCTCCGATCTCGGCGCTCGACAGCCAGTAGTGACCCTGCTTCTCGAGCGCTTCCAGCACGTCCTTCTTCCGCTGCTCAACCGAGCGGGTCGACGTCATAGCTCCAATCCTTTCCTCGCGGCGCGAGATGCTTTGCGCGCTCGAGGCGGTCGCCCTTGAGCGTCACCTGCCAACGGTACTCGCCCCGGAGTCGGTGAATGAACGCCGGCGATGGACCCATCACGCGGATGCCACCGATGCCTTCCTTCAGCAGTCCCGATGCGATCGACTCGGCCGCCTCGCGCGCTGCGGCCGCAGCCTTTGCGTCATCGCGATCGGTGCGCGTCAAGACCGCCAGCTCCGCGAACGGTGGAAAGACGAACGCCTGCCGCGCCGGCACCTCCGCACGATAGAAAGCCTCGTAGTCGTTGCTCGCTGCGCACCGCAGGCTGTAGTGCTCCGGATTGCTCGTCTGCACGATCACGTGCGAGGGCAGACCGGTGCGCCCTGCACGACCGGCGACCTGCGCGACGAGCGCGAACGTGTTCTCGGCCGAGCGGTAGTCGGGGAAATGCAGCGGCAGGTCCGCATCGACCACCCCCACGCACGTGACCGCGGGGAGGTCGAGCCCGCGCGTGACCAGCTGCGTGCCGACGAGGATGTCGGCGCGCCGCTCGCTGAACTCCTCCCAGATGCGAAAGTACGAATCCGGTCCGCGCGCGACGTCACTGTCCAACCGCAGAACCCGCGCCGCCGGCCACATTCGCTTGACCATTCCTTCCAGGCGCTGTGTGCCGAGACCCAGCGCTCGAATGTTGCGCGAGCCGCAGTGGTCACACACCGAAGGCATCGCGCGGGCGTAACCGCAGTAGTGACAGACGAGACCATCGATTTCGGCGTGCTGCACAAGCGCAACCGAGCAGCCGAGACACTGCACCGAGCGTCCACAGTCACGACACATGACGTACGTCGCGAGGCCACGGCGGTTGAGGTAGAGGATCGTCTGCTGCTCGTTTTCGAGCGCTCGCGTCACGGTTTCGACGAGCCGTCGCGAGAGCGGTTGACGATTTCCGGCGGCCGCCTCATCACGCATGTCGACGAGCTCGACTTCGGCATCGTGCCCGCGCACGCGGTGGGTAATTTCCGCGAGCGCAATCTTGCCCTTGTCGGCCTCGTAGTAAGTCGCCACGCTGGGCGTCGCCGACCCCATCACGAGCCGCGCGCCGGCGATGGAAGCAAGCTGGCGCGCCACCCACCCCGTCTCGTAGCGCGGCGTGCGGTCCTGCTTGTAGGCCGACGAGCCTTCTTCATCGAGGCAGACCAGGCCAAGGCGCGGGATCGGCGCGAATACCGCCGACCGGCTGCCGAGCACGACCATCGCGTCGCCGCGGCGCGTGCGCCACCACTGCTGCGCCCGCTCGAGCTCGGTGAGCTGCGTTTGCAGGATCGCGATCGGAACGTCGAGCCGCGCCCGGACGCGCTGCACGAGCTGTGGAGTGAGTGAGATCTCGGGCACCAGCAGCAGGACGCGAAGCCCCTGGCTCAACGCTTGCTGCGCCGCAGCGAGGTACACCTCGGTCTTGCCGCTGGCCATCACCCCGTGCAGGAGAGTGACGGGGTTGCCGGCGATGACGTTGAGCGCGGCAGATTGCTCGTCGGTCAGCTCCACGGTCTCGTGCTCCGCCGGCGCGGTCGCGAGCTCGAGCAAACGCGTGTGCCTGCGCTGGCGCGTCGAAGCCTGCGACCCTGCCGAACCGGTGCCGCGCACGCGTGGCGGCAGCATCGCGCGGATGCATTCGATCAGCGGCACCCAGTAGTGATCGGCGACGCGACGCGCGAGCTCGACCTGATGCGGTAGCAGCAGCGGCTCGTCACCGGCGCCCGAGATCGGCTTGGTCTCCACTTCGGGCGCCTCGGTGCCGAGCGAGACGACAAAGCCGTAGCTGCTGCGGCGGCCGAATGGAACCGTGACGCGATGTCCCGGAACGATGTCCATGCCCTCGGGGACCGCGTATGTGTAGCTCTCGCGGGCGATACCGCGCGCGGCCTCGACGGCCACTTCGGCGTAAAGGGCCAACCTAAGACTTCTTCAGGCGGGGCAGCACCAGGTCAAGGATGCGGTCGGACATCTCGCGCTTGGTCGCTTTCTCCAGCTCGTGCCGCGAACCGTCGTCAAAGAACAGCACGCCGGCGTTGTAGTCGCTGCCAAAGCCGATGTCCCGACGCGAGATGTCGTTGGCGACGATGCCGTGCACCCCCTTTCGCTTCATCTTCTCCCTCGCCTTCTTGTCGAGGTCTGAGTCTTCCGCCGCAAAAGCGACTCGAAACACCGGCGCCAGCGATTCGTCGCCCGCCAGCGAAGCGATGAGATCGGGGATCGGCTCCAGGTCGAGGGTCAAACGCGGCGTGTCCTCGCGCCGGATCTTTTGGTCCAGCTTCTTCGCCGGTCGGAAGTCACCGATGGCCGCGGCCATCAAGAGAAGATCGGCGTCGCGCAGCTGTGACCGCAGCTCGCCCAGCATCTCTGTCGCCGTGTCGACACGCTGGACCTCGACGCCGTGATGCGCCGGATGGTTCGCGGTCGTGATGAGCGTCACCTTTGCCCCCCGATCCGCCGCGGCGGCTGCGAGCGCAAAACCCATCTTCCCACTCGAGTAGTTGCTTATGAACCGCACTGGATCGATCGGCTCGCGAGTGCCACCGGCCGTGACCACCACGCGACGGCCTGCGTAGTCGTAGCGCGCGCGCACGGCGTGGACCATGGCGTTGAAGATCGCGTGCGACCCGGCGAGGCGGCCCGCGCCCTGGTGTCCGCTCGCGAGATGTCCGCTCTCGGGCTCGACGATGGTGAACCCACGACGGCGCAGCGCCGTCACGTTTTCCTGCACCGCGGGCTTGATCCACATCGCGTCGTTCATCGCCGGGGCGACGACCACCGGGCAGCGCGCCGCCAGCAGCGTTGCCGTCACGATGTCGTCGGAGCGACCGTTGGCGATCCGTCCGATGACGTTCGCTGTCGCCGGCGCGACGAGGACGAGCTGCGCCCAATCGCCGAGGAAGACGTGCGGCTCGGCGGTTTCTCCGCTCGGCCACAAGCCGGTCAGGACGGGATTGCCCGTGACGCCCTGGAACGTCGGCGGGCCGACGAAGCGAGTCGCAGAGGCCGTCATGGCCGCCCGCACCTCGCACCCGGCCTGCGTTAGAGCCGATGCCAGGTCGACGATCTTGTACGCGGCGATGCCGCCAGAGACGAGCAGCGCGATGCGAAGTCCGCGCAGCTCCTCCGGAATCGGCGTCGGGTCCAGTGGCATAGCGGGCTAAGTTTGCCGTTCGCGCGCCTTGCGCACGAGGTCGAGAATCTCGCCGGCCGCGCGGTCGATGTCGTCGTTAGTCACGACGTGGTCGTATTGGGCGGCGTAGGTCATCTCCTTTTCGGCGATCCGGCGGCGCGCCTCCAGGTCTTGCGTGGTTTCGCTGCCGCGCTGCTCCCGCCGGCGTTCCAGCTCGCGCTGCGATGGCGCGATGACGAAGATGCGAATCGCGTCGGGGATCAGTCGCCGCACCTGTTCGGCGCCCTGCACGTCGATCTTCAAGACGACGTCGCGGCCTTTGGCTCGAGCATCCTCCACGCGCTCGTGGAAGGTGCCGTACATCTGGCCGTTGTAGTTCGCGTGCTCGAGAAATGCGCCCTTGGCGATCAATCGCTCGAACTCGGCGCGGGACAGAAACGTGTAGTTCTCGTCCGGTTTCTCGCCCGAACGCGGCGCGCGCGTCGTGCCCGAAACCGAGTAAACGAGATTCTTGTCCATCTCGAGCAGGCGCTCGATCAACGTGTCCTTGCCGACACCCGACGGACCGGAGATCACGATCAAGAGGCCGCGCTTCACGAGACGCTTGCCCAGAAAGCGTTGAAGTCCGCCGGCGGCGCGGCCTCGAAGCTCATCTCGTCACGCGTTCGCGGATGCCGCAACCGCAGGCGCCACGCGTGCAGCATCGGGCGCTCGACGTCCGGCTCACGTCCGCCGTACTCGGCGTCACCGGCGACGGGATGGCCGAGCGCCGCCAGATGGACCCGAATCTGGTGGGTGCGGCCGGTGTCGAGCTCACAGCGCAAAAGCGTATGGGTTCGCTTCCTTTCCACGATCTCATAGCGCGTGCGCGCGTAGCGACCGCCGGCGACCACGGCCATGCGTTTGCGCTCGCGCGGATGCCGGCCGATGGGCCCCTCCAGCTCACCGGCATCGTCCTTGACACGTCCGTGCACGATCGCGAGGTAAGTGCGGCTCAGCGTGCGGTCGCGCAGCTCTGCAGACAGCGCGCGATGCGCGGCGTCGTTGCGCGCCACGACGATGAGCCCGGATGTGCCTCGGTCGAGGCGATGCACGATGCCGGGCCGGGTCGCGCCTCCTGCCGCCGACCACTCACCGCCGCGGCCGAGCAGCGCATGCACCAGCGTGCCCGAGTGATGCCCCGGCGCGGGGTGAACGACCATGCCGGCGGGCTTGTCGATCACCATCAAGTCGCCGTCCTCGTACACGACGTCCAGCGGAATGTCCTCCGCAAGCGTCGCGACTGCGTAGGCCTCGGGGACCTCGATCTCGACGACGTCGCCCGCGGCGATGCGACTCGCGGGCTCGGACGGATGGCCGTTGACCCGTACGAGGTGGCCTTTGATCAGGCGCGCGGCCGCAGCACGGCTGAGGTCAGGTGAGTTCTCGGCGACGAATCGGTCGAGCCTCGGCGCCGCGGCCGAGGCGATCAGCTTGCGGGCTTGCGTAATACGTAGGTCGCGATCAGCAGTACGACGCCGATCGATATCGCGGCGTCGGCCAGGTTGAACACGGGCCAGAAATGGACATTCACGAAATCCGTGACGGTGCCGTAGACGATGCGGTCGAAACCGTTGCCAAGCGTGCCGCCAAGGATCAGGCCGAGCACCGCGTCATTCCACGGCGTCCCCGGATTGCGCGCGACATAGACGATGAGCCCGATCGAAACCGCGATCGACGCGATCAGGAACAGCGTCGCACCAGCCGGAGCGAAGCCGAACGCCGCGCCCGAGTTGCGCACGTTCGTGATCCCGAGGAAATGCCCGAGCACCGGCACCTCGCTGCCAAACGCCACCTGCGCGGCGACAAGGCTCTTCGTGATCCGGTCAAGCACGAAAACGATCAGCGCGACAAGGACGAAGAGGATGCGACCGGTGTTTACCGCTTTCGCCTGAGTCCGATCCAGATCTGTTCTCCTTCCAGCATCATCAGCTCCCCGTCGAAGCCGTCATCGCGTCCTGAGGCGAGGTTAACGGAAAGCGTCTCGTTCTTGATGTAGTCCGCATATCTCTCGATCGCGCGCGCGACCAGGCCGTCGGCGTCGTACCGCGTTTCGATTCGGTCCTCGACGTTGAAGCCGAGCTTCTTGCGGCGGTCCTGGATCACGCGGACGATCTCGCGCGCAAAGCCCTCCATCTTGAGCTCCTCGGTGATCTCGGTGTCGAGCTTCGGCTCGGTGGCACCGAATGACAGCGTCTTGACGTTCAGCTCGTCGCGCACGATCGCCGCGATCTCCTCCGGCAGCGGATCGCCGGTCAGCGCGATGCCCGCGAGCGGCTGCCTGACCTTCAACCGCGCGGCGTCACGAGCTGACAATCCTGCCTCTACCGCCTGCCGGGCCCGAGCCATGTCGGCCTCGACCTGCGAGTCCTGCGCACCGACGTTTTCGGGAAAGTCGGACAGGTGCACCGATTCACCGTCCGAGAGGTTGCGGTAGATGGCGTCGGCGACAAACGGCGCGAAAGGAGCCATCAGACCGCTCACGGTGCGAAGCGTCTCGTACAGGGTCTGATAGGCCGAGAGCTTGTCGCGGTCGGACTGCGACTTCCAGAAGCGCCGCCGCGAGCGCCGGATGTACCAGTTGGAAAGATCGTCGACGAAGCGCTGGATGCGCCGCGATGGCTCAACTGCGTCGTAGGCGTCGAGCCCGACGTTGACGTCGTTGACCAGGCCGTAGAGCTTCGACATCAGCCATCGATCGAGCACGTGGCGCTCCGCGATAGGCACGGCGCGCTGTTTCGGATCGAACTTGTCGAGCCGCGCGTAGGTGACGAAGAACGAATAGCAGTTCCACAGCGGAATGAAGAACTGCTGCAGGGTCTCCTTCAGCGCCGCGTCGCCGGTGCGGTAGTTCTCCCCCACCTGCGTGCTGCTGTAGAAGTACCAGCGCACCGCGTCCGAACCGAACGTTTCGAAAAGGTAGTTGGGGTCGAGGACGTTGCCGCGCGACTTCGACGCTTTCTTGCCCGTCGGGTCGACGACGTGTCCGAGGCAGATGACGTTGCGGTACGAGTTCTTCTTGAACAGCAGGGTTGAGATCGCGAGCAGCGTGTAGAACCACCCGCGCGTCTGGTCGACCGCCTCAGAGATGAACTCGGCCGGAAACGTCTCCACGAAGATGTCGGCCCCGTGGCGTGGATAGCCGCGCTGCGCGAACGGCATCGAGCCCGAGTCGAACCACGTGTCGAGCACTTCGGGCACGCGCTTCATCACGCCGCCGCACTTCTCGCACTTC
>DASSLJ010000139.1:0-4059 GCA_035689585.1 Candidatus Dormiibacterota bacterium | reverse complement strand
CAGGGCGGCCGCTGCCTGTGCGGTCTGGGCGACGCCGCCGGCTGGGTGATCGCGTCAAGCCTCACGCATTTCCACAAGGAATACGAAGAGCACGCGCTGCACAACTTCTGCAGCGCCGAGAAGGCGGCCGCCGTTGCCTGACGTCACGCTCACGATCGACGGCCGCTCGGTCACCGTGCCGGCAGGCACGCTCGTGGTCGAGGCCGCCAAGCAGGTGGGGATCGAGATCCCGGTCTTCTGCTACCACCACAAGCTGAACTACGTCGGCGCGTGCCGGCTTTGCGTGGTCGAGATCACGCCCGGTCCGCCCATCGCGCGCGTCGCCTGCAGCACGTACGTCTCCGAGGGAATGGTCGTGAAGACACAGACGCCGCTTGCGGTCCAGGCGCGCGCGGACGTCCTCGAGTTCGAGCTCGTCAACCACCCGCTCGACTGCCCGGTTTGCGACAAGGGCGGCGAATGCCCGCTCCAGGACTTCACGTTCCGCCATGGGTATCCGACAAGCCGCATCGACGGCCCGCGCCTGCACTTCAAGAAGCCCATCCCGCTGTCCGACAAGATCGCGCTCGACCGCGAACGCTGCGTGCTCTGCTACCGCTGCACGCGCTACTACGACGAGATCGCTTGGGAGCAGGAGCTGACGACCGACGAGCGCGGCGTGGAGTCGTTCATCACGAGCCAGTTCGACCAGCCGCTCCAGTCGATCTTCAGCGGCAACATCATCGACCTCTGCCCCGTCGGCGCACTGACCTCACGGGTGTGGCGATTCGAGTCGCGACCGTGGGACATGACGCACACCGAGACCGTCTGCAGCAAGTGCGCGGTCGGCTGCAGCGTCACGCAGTGGCAGCGGCGCGGCCAGCTCGTTCGCGTCACGTCGCACGAGAACGACGAGATCGACGAGGGATGGATCTGCGACCGCGGCCGCTTCGATTACACCGACGTCAACGATCCGTTGCGGATCCGAACGCCGCAGGTCGCGGGCGCGCGTGCGTCATGGGCGGATGCGATCAACGCGACCGCCGCCGGCATCAAGGGCAAAGGCGCGAAGCTCGGCATCTCCCTGCCTCAGGACATCACGAACGAAGAGGCGTTCCTGTTCCGCAAGCTCCTCGATGGCCCGCTCAAGGGCGCGAAGGTCAAGATGCACGGCCGAACCGCGCTTCCGCCGCCGACCGCTGACACCATGCGCATCAAAGAGATAGATGACGCGCGCGTGATCGTCGTCGTCGCGTCCGACATCGAGAACGACGTGCCGATCGTCGACCTTCGCGTCAAGAAGGCCGTGAGCAAGCGCGGCGCGAAGCTGATAGTCGTCTACCCGGAGGGCGTGGACCTCGACCGGCATCCGGGCACGCGGCACATCCGCAACGCGGCAGGCCAGGCCGCCGCCGAGGTGCGCAAGCTCGCCGGCGACGAATGGCTGAAGAACCCGGGCGGCACGGTCGCCATCCTTTTCGGCGACGGCCACGGCAGCGAGCCCATCGACGAGCTCGCGGCGGCATGCGGTGAGCTCGCCTCGAGCACTGGCGGCAGGGTCATGCCGCTGTACCGCGCCACCAACGAGCGCGGCGCGCTGGCGCACGGCGTCGCGGGTTGGGACAAGCTCGACGGCGTCGAGGTGCTGTTCAGCTGGGGCCCACCTCCGACAGCGGGGATTCCGAAGTCGGTGAAGTTCGCCGCGGCGTGGGACCACCTCCCGCGCGACGGGTACGAGCAAGCCGTGCTGCTGCCGGCCGCGACGTTCGCCGAACGACAGGGCAGCTACACCAACCTCGAAGGCACCGTGCAGTTCTTGCGTCCGCCCATCGCGCTGCAGCCTCCGCTTCGCGAGGGTTGGCAGGTGCTGTGCGACCTCGGCGCGGCGATGGGCCTGCGGCTTGACTACCTCGGCATCGTGCCGATCCAGCGCGAGCTCTCTTTGCACACTCCGGATCTCGAGCCGGAACCGGCGCGTGTTTTGATCGGGCCCGCGCGCCCATGAGCAACATCTACAACGACCCCGTCGGCCATTGGGTCGTCGTCGTCGTGGCGATGGCGCTGCTGCTCTTCGTCGTCCTGACCGCGACCGCCTACACCGTGTGGTTCGAACGGGTCGCGCTGGGCCGCATTCAGCGCCGGCCCGGCCCGAACCGCGTCGGCCCGGCCGGACTGATGCAGCTGGCGGCCGACGGCATCAAGCTCGCGTTCAAAGAGAGCTTCGTCCCCGCCAAGACCGATCACGTGCTCTATGTGATCGCGCCGATGATCGGCGTCGCGGCGGCCTTCCTCGCATGGTCGGTGATTCCGATCGGCCTGTGGTACGGCTTCACGTACTGGATCGCCAACGTGAACGTCGGCATCCTTCTGATCTTTGCGGTCAGCTCGCTGAACGTCTACGCGATCGTGCTCGGCGGCTACGCGTCCAACAACAAGTACTCGCTGCTCGGCGGCTTGCGCTCGTCAGCGCAGTTGATCAGCTACGAGATGTCTTTGGGACTGTCGCTTGTCCCGACGTTCATGATCGTCGGCTCCCTGCGGCTGAGCGACATCGTCCAGTACACCGTCCATTGGGGGCCGTACACGGGACCGCTCCCGCTCATCATCCTCACGCCGATCGGTTTCATCATCTATCTCATCTCCGCCACGGCCGAGACCAACCGCACGCCGTTCGACCTCCCGGAGGCGGAGCAGGAGCTCATCGGGGGCTTCCTCACCGAGTACTCCGGCCTGAAGTTCACGATGTTCTACCTCGCCGAGTACCTCAACGTGATCACGGTTTCGGCCCTGGCGGTGCTGCTGTTCTTCGGCGGCTGGTACCTCGGGCCCGTGCCTCCATTCCTCGCTTTCTTCCTGAAGGTCGTGGTCATGGTCTTCGTCTACATCTGGCTCCGCGCGACCTTCCCGCGCCTGCGCTACGACGCGCTCATGCGCCTTGGATGGAAGGTTCTGCTCCCGCTCGCGATGGCAAACGTGATCGTGACCGCGACGATCCTGGTCGCGGTCCAGGGATAGGGCATGGCAGACGACAAGAAGCAACCCAACGTCGCGCAGGACGTGGCGGCTCTGCTCACGGGTCTCAAGACGACGCTGGCGGAGACGTTCCGCAAGCCGGTCACGCTCGAATACCCGGAGGACAAGTCGGTCCGCTCGGAGCGATACCGCGGCCGGCACTACCTCCGCCGCTATGACAACGGCCTCGAGCGCTGCATCGGATGCGAGCTTTGCGCGGCCGCTTGCCCGGTGGGATGCATCCTCGTCATCGCCGCCGAGAACACCGACGAGAATCGCGTCTCCCCCGGCGAGCGATACGCCAAGACCTACGAGATCAACATGCTGCGCTGCATCTTCTGCGGGTACTGCGAGGACGCATGCCCGGTGCAGGCGATCGTGCTCGGTCCGGAATACGAGCTGTCCGACACGAGCCGCGAGAAGTTCATCTACACCAAGGAGAAGCTCCTCGAGCCGCTGCCCCCCGACGTCCAGGCAAGACTGGACGCGAAAGAGAAGAAGTAGTTGGCGACCGCCGTCTTCGCCGTCTTCGCGGTGCTGGCGATCCTCGGCGGCGTCGGCGTGATCAGCTTCCACCAGCCGATGCGCTCGGTCCTCAGCCTGGTGGTCGTGATGATCTCGCTGTCGGTGATGTTCCTGCTGCTCAGCGCGCAGTTCGTGTTCGCAGTCCAGATCATCGTCTACGCCGGCGCCGTGATGGTCCTGTTCCTGTTCGTCATCACGCTCCTTGGACCGGCGCGCGAACTCGGTCGCGGACGGCTGCGCTTCCAGGGCTGGCTTTCCGCAATCTTCGTCGTCGTCCTGGCCGGGTTGATCTACGCGATGCTCCAGGGCGTCCAGTTCCGGCCGCCCGAAAAGGCCGACCTGTCGATCTTCGGCTCGGTGCAGTGGATCGCCGCGTATCTCTTCACCAACTACCTCTACCCGTTCGAGCTGACGTCGATCCTGCTGCTGGTCGCGGCGATCGGCGCGATCTATCTCAGCCGCAAACGGATCGACGATCTATGAGCACTCTCGACATCGGCGGCTCGCAGATCGACGCGTCTCTGTTTCTGGGCCTGGCGGCGA
>DASSLJ010000138.1:0-5846 GCA_035689585.1 Candidatus Dormiibacterota bacterium | reverse complement strand
CGGCCGCCGACACGCGCGACGCCTTCAAGGCCTCCATCGAGGCGGGCGACGTTGTCATCGAGTTCGGACGCGTCACGGGCCCGGCGGCAGCGTCTGGCAGCACGGCGGTCGCGGTTTCCGATCGCATCGTGCTGCCGCTGGAGACGGCGCGACGGCTGCATCTCTCGCTCGGCGACGCGTTGAGGCCGCACGAGGCTGCGCTGCGCGCCGCCGAAGCGCAAGCGCTCGCGCCCGCGGACGCCGCGGAGGCCATGCGCCCCTCGGCGGCTGCGCCGCGCGCGGCCCCCGATGCGGCAGGCGAGCGCGCCTCGGTCCTGCTGCGGCTCGTCGCCGAGCTCGGCCTGCCTTTCCAGCACGAGCGCTCCTTCAGGATGGTGGACGGGGCGCTGCTCGCCAACCGCTTTCTGCTGAGCGTCGATCGGCGCGGCATCGGCGAGGATGCGCGCGCGCGCGTGCTGCAGATCTGCCAGCGGCTCGACATGCCGGAGGCGCTGCAGCAGGCGGCCAGCGCGCGCTTCGACATGGCGAGCACCGTGCACTTCGGCTTCGAAGGCGATGCCGGTCGCGTGGTCGTCAAGCTCTACCTCGAGCGTACCGTGCCGCCCGAGGAAGCGCGGCGCGCGCGCGAACGCGGCGAGCCGGCGCTGCTCCATCTCGCTTTCAAGTGGGAGCCGGACTCCGGGGCGCACGTGGTGACCGAATACTTGTGGCACCCGGCTCTCAGCGCAGCCGAAATCGCCGCGCGTCTCGAGCGGCATGTCTACCAGGCGGCGGGCGAGGGCTCCTGCGCCATCGCGAAGAGCGCGCTCGAGCTTGCCGCGGCGCGCGCGCCGGCGGGAGAACTCCAGTACCTCGAGGTGCAGGAGCCGGGCAACGGCCGGCGCTCGTTCGACTTGAACCTCTATAACGCCAAGCTGCTGGTCAAGGATGCGCAGCCGCAGCTCTATCGCATGCGCGACCGCTTCGCGGTGCGCCCGGGCCAGTTCCAGGCGCTCTACGACCAGATCAAGGGCAAGGTGCTCGGCCATCTTGCCGGCGGCGTGCACCGCGACGGGCGCGATTTCTTCAATCTCTACTACGGCGTCGGCAGCTTCCCGCAGTTTCACGGAGCCTTCCGCCGCGGCGGATGAACGTCGCCGAGCGCTTCGAATACGCGGCGGCGAGCGACCCGGCGCTCAACTACTGCCTCTGGCAGTACGCGCCGGCGCGCGCAGCGCAAGACAAGTTTCGCTCGATCAACCTGCTGCTGCAGTCCTTCGACTATGTCGGCGTCGACGAGCGTGCCTACGAGATCGTCGACGCGATCCGCGAGTCGATCGGCGCCTTCCGTACGGTGTTCGGCGTGAAGTTCATCGACGGCACGCTCGCGTGGGAGTTCTACTTCTACGATTACGCGAGGCGCGAGCGCCAGGTTTCGATCTCGCGCGTGCTCGAGGCGATCCGGCCGCTCGTGCGCTGCGACGTGCAGCCGACCGAGAGCCTGCCCTACTTCATGTTCTCGCTCGACCTCGACGCCGATCTCGCCGCCGGGCGGCGCGACATGGACGTGGTCCACATGTACGTCGGCAACCCGGGGAGCACGGTGTCCTCGGGAATTGCGTACGCGGTACGTACGAGCGGTGTGAGGCTGGAGAACTTCTACTTCTTCTTCGACGGCGAGCGCCAGCTCAACGAAGCGGCGGGAAAGATCTGCAGCTCGGCGCACTTTGACGATACCCGGCTGCCGGTCGACGCGGTGCTGGTGCCGCAGCTGCGCCGCTGCAAGACCATCTGCGTCGCCAACAAGCAGACGCACGACTGCGTCTACTTCTCCGGCGTCGACGTCGCCCAACTCGCCCACTTCCTGGAACGGCTCTCGTACCCGGAGCCGATCCGCGCGTTCGTGCGCGAACACGCCTCGCGGCTCGACCATCTGCTCTACGACGTCGGCTTCGATTACCGGATGGAAGGTGAGCGGCTCCGGATCCTTAAGAGCGGCTATTACGGGGTTTTCTAATCCGCGGGGCGCAATATTCAGCCGAATCAAGGCCCTTAACACTTCTTAAGACAAAAACAGCTCGGCGAAATGTTGTAGCCACGCGGCAACAAAACCCGCATACTTTGCGTGGAATATTGCACGCGGTCTTTGCCCGAAAGACCGCCAATGGGGAGGGCGCCTTAGTGAAACTCACGACCAGCCGGTCAGGCAGGCTTTTGCGTTTTTCGCCGTCGCATTGGGCTCGGAAGATCTTCCGGCCTTCCCGTCTCGCACAGGTTCTCCGAGAAGCTTTTTCGCTCCGCGCGTCCGCGCCTTCGCCGCGGCGTCCTGACTCACGCACCGCGCGCCAGAGCTACACGCTCGAGGCACTCGAGCCGAGGCTACTGCTCTCGGCTGACATTTCGTACACCTCGGTTAACCACGAATTCACGCTGAGGGCCACGTCGGCCACGGCCCTGGATCTCCACGACGACACGGCGAACAGCTCCGTCGGCTCGGTGACGGTGAACGCGGGCGACAACGCCTTCTCCGTCGCGCGCAGCCTGCTTGGTTCTCTGTTCGGCGACACGGTGCACATCGACGTCGACTCGCTCTCGCAGCTCGACCCCACGATTGGCGCCGGCCACAAGCTGAGCCTTACCTTCGACGGCGACGATCAGCGCGCATTCCAGGACCTCGTAACCCTGGACGGCACCACTGGGGCGGTGGGCTACAGCTTGTCCGTGACGAGCAATTCGCAAATCAATTCGTCCGGTACGGCGAACATCACGGGCGACCTGAGCATCACGTCCGAGCAGACCGGCATCACCGGCTTCGGTGCGAGCTTGACCCACGAGGGTCTACTGGCAAATGCCAACACCGGCATCACGCTCACCGGCGCCCATCTGACAGCGAGCGGCAACCTCACGCTGAGCGCGCATTCCAACCTTAACGTCAGCACCAATGGCGCGGACAGCGGCGATACCACGAATGCCGGGCATACCACGGGCACGTCTGTCGACGGCGTCCTCGGGATCTCACTCATCACGAGCTTCGACAGCGCGGCGATCGACATCGGCAGCGGCTCGGTGCTCACCGCCACGTCCGGCGACCTCAAGGTCAACGCACTTGTCGATGGCAGCCTGAGCGGCTCGGCCACGGCGAACTCGATCAACCTTGACATTGCTGTGCTGATCGGCAAGGCCGATCCGCATGTGTCGATCCACGGCGCCACTACCCAGCTCAGCGCCGGAGGCGAGATCGACGTCGACGCCAAGTCCGACCTGACGACGAGCATGGTCACCTCCCCGACCAGCTCGAGCGCAAGCAACAGCAGCAATTTCGGCGCAGCGGTGGTGGTCACCGCTTTCGAGAGCAAGGCAACGCTCGACGTCAGCGACAGCGCGCAGGTGAGTGCTACAGGCGCTGCCAAGCTGAGCGCGTCGAGCAAGCTCGACGCCACCAGCACCGCGGACGGCACGCTTGGCACGAACGGCGGCGCATCGGTCGCGATCTCGGTGATTTTCGGCGATACCAGCGCGTCGGTGGACAACGCCACGGTCGGCGGCAGCTCGGTCGATGTCACGGCGGGCTCCGATCGCACGATCACGACGACCGCCAAGTCGACACCGGACGGCGCCAATGCAAACGGCGGCACGAGCCAGGGCGAAAAGACCCTCACGAGCAACAAGGCTTCGACGACCGGCGGAAGCCAGGACATCAACGTCGCCGGCGCCATCGCGGTCGGCACCGATACCGGGACCACCCAGGCCTTCGTCGATACGGCGACCGTAAACGCGGGCAGCGGCGCCGCCACCGTGTCGGCGAGCGCGACCGACGTGGTGAAGATCGTTGCCGACGGCAGCAAGACGCTGGACACCAGCTCGACGACCAACGGCGTCGGCGTGGCGGTGGCGGTCAATGTCGCCGACCGGAGCAATCTCGCCTACGTGACCGGCAGCTCGAGCGTCACGGCCAGCTCGCTCGCGATCCAGGTGCTCGCACCGAAGCAGTCGAGCTTCGACGTCGAGGCGACCGCCGGCGTTGGCAAGGCAAGCAACATCGATGCGGCCGGCGCCTTCGCCGTGAACACCGTGTTCACGACCCAAAAGGCGTACCTCGGCCAGAACGCGACGCTGACGCTCTCCGGGACGACCGACGTCACGATCGAGGCGCACGCCGACGTCAAGAACATCGTCAAGGCGAAGGCGTCGGACGGCAACGGAGATGCATCGAAGGTCGGCCTCGGCGCGTCTGTGGCGTTCAACTACAGCGAAGACGAGACCACCGCGTACATCGGCGACAGCGCTTCCTTCTCCGGCGATCCGCACAACCTGACGCTCACCGCGGATTCGAAGCACGAGATGGAGACCGACGCGACCGGCGGCGGCAAAGGCAGCACCGCCATTACCCCGGTCGTCGCGATCTCAGTCGCGAACGACGGCGCTTCGGCCCTGCTCGGCTCGGGAAGCCTTCTCACCGTGGGCAACAACTTCAGCGCGAGCTCCTCGCTCTCGAATAGCGTCGCCACCTCCGCCGAGGGCGATACCAAGTCGGGCAAGACCGGGGTCGGCATCTCGATCGCGCTCTCGATCGTCAACGACGACTCGACGGCCACCACCGGCCGCGACCTCCTCGCGAGCACCGGCACCGCGGCGTTCGTCTCGAGCGTCGTCTCGGGCAGCCAGTCGAGTGCCAAGGCGAGCGCCGCCGGCGGCGAGCAGGACGGGGACGAAGGCACCAACGACAAAGTCAACGACAAGAAGAGCAATACGGAGACCGCGGCCGACAACCTCGCGAAGAGCAAGAAGAACAGTGCCAAGGGCACGCAGGGCGCCAGCGCGCCTTCGGCCTCGACTTCCGACGGGCCGGTGAGCGTTGCTGGCGCGCTCGCTGTGAACGTCGAGCTCGCGAGCTCCAAGGCCTACATCGGCGACAGCCGGGACGTCAATGTCCACGGCACGCTTACGGTGAGCTCAACGGCCAACGTGGACGGGCGTGCGAGCGCCGAGGGCAGCGCGGTGATCGGCGGCGTGGAATTCGATCCGACGAGCGCGGTCGACACGACAAACGACACGATCGATCTCGGAAGCGAGCACGGCCTCAAGGACGGCGACGCGGTCGAGTACAAGCATGGCGAAGGCGGCGCCGACATCGGCGGGCTCACTGACGGCACGACCTACTACGTTCATCACGACACCGGCGGTAAGTTCAAGCTCTTCGACACCAAGGACCACGCCACGGGGTCCGGCTATGACGGCACGACGGGTCTCGTCGATCTGACCTCAAAGGGCAGCGGCACGCAGCACGTGCTTAAAGGTGCCGGGCCCGGCGGCACGGGCGTCGGCGCGGCGATCGCGATCAACTACGCCCAAGACACGAATCTCGCCTACATCGGCACGTCGACGATCCACGCCGGCGGGCTGTCGCTCGGCGCGACCACTGCCGCCCGGGACATGACCTTCGACCCGTCGAGCAAGGTCAACGCCACGGACAACACGATCGACGTCGGCGACTCCGGCCTGCGCAACGGTGACGCGGTCGTGTATCACCACGGGAACGCCGGCAGCGATACCGGCGGACTAACCGACGGCACGACGTACTACGTCAACGTCCAGAGCGACGGCAAGCTTAAGCTCTACGACACGCGTGCGCACGCCCTGGCGGGCGGCAGCACGGGACTCAAGGACCTGACCGGCGGCGGCAGCGGCACCGCGCACCAGCTCGTCGACCAGACGGACAGCTTCGGCGCGCAGGCCACCTCCGGCGCCGGCGGCGGCAAGACCGGGGTCGCGGGCTCGCTCGCGATCAACGTGGCCATCACCGACAGCGAGGCGAAGCTCGGCTACACCGACGACGTGCACACGGTCCACGCCCCGACGGTCACCAT
>DASSLJ010000137.1:0-2490 GCA_035689585.1 Candidatus Dormiibacterota bacterium | reverse complement strand
GACGAGGATGCGGTCACTGTCGCCCGCGAGGGACACTATCCGGAATCGATTGCCGCGGATGTGTCGCCGGCGCGCCTCGGCCGCTTCTTTACGCAAGAGGAGCACGGCTATCGGGTCGTGCCGGAGTTGCGCGGGACGGTGGTCTTCACGACGCAGGATGTGTTGGCCGATCCGCCGTTCTCGCGTCTCGACCTAATCTCCTGCCGTAATTTATTGATCTATTTGCGCCCCGAGGCGCAGGAGAAGGTTCTTCGGCTGTTCCATTTTGCGCTTCGCGAGAGCGGCGTCCTGATGCTCGGCGGCTCCGAGACGGTGGGCACCCTCGACGACCGGTTCGAGCCAATCTCCAAGACGCAGCGAATCTATCGACAGATCGGCCACCACCGGCCCGGGGAAGTCGATTTTCCGATCGGCCCGGGCGGGGGCACGCGAGCGCTTTGGCCAGGCCGGACGCACCCGGCGGCGACGCAGGGCATCAGCGCTCGCGACCTCACGCAACGGCTGCTGCTCGAGAACTATGCGCCTGCTTCGGTCCTGATCAACCGCAAGTACGAGTGCCTCTATTACTCCGGGCCGACCGATCGCTTTTTGCGGGTGGCTCCTGGCGAGCCCAGCCGCGATCTTCTCGCCATGGCGCGCGAGGGCCTGCGCAACAAGCTCAGGGCGGCAATCCAACAGGCGAGCCGGGAGCACGCACACGCGATCGCCACAGGCGCGCAGGCAAGCTACGCGGGCAGTCCTGTTGCGGTCCGCATCGAGGTCCATCCGGTGCAGAGCGGGGGCGAGGATTTGCTGCTGGTCAGCTTCCGCGACGAACCCGAGCACGAGCCGAGGCCGGGTCAACCGGTCGAGCCGCCGGACGACCTCTCGCGGATCGCCGAGCTCGAGCGCGAGCTCGACGCCACCCGCAAGGAGCTGCAGAGCGCCATCCACGACCGCGAGATCGCCAATGAGGAGCAGAAAGCGATCAACCAAGAAGCCATGTCGGCGAACGAGGAGTTCCAGTCGACCAACGAAGAACTGATGACCTCGCGGGAGGAGCTGCAGTCGCTCAACGAAGAGCTCACGGCCCTCAACAACCAGCTCCAGGAAACGCTCGACCGCCAGCGCAGCACGTCCAATGACCTGCAAAACATCTTAGACAGCTCCGGCGTCGCGACGCTATTCCTGGACAGCGACCTCAACATCCGCTTCTTCACGCCGGCGGCCAAGCCGCTGTTCCGCGTCATCGCGACCGACATCGGCCGGCCGCTCGCCGATCTGGCCCGCCGCATCAACGACACTCGCCTGCTCGCCGACGCCGAGACGGTTCTTGCCGGCCACGTGCCACCAAACCGCGAGGTCGAGGCCGACAACGGAGCCTGGTACACCCGCCGCATTCTGCCCTACCGCACCCAGGATGCCCAGGTTGCGGGGGTGGTTATCACCTTCGCGGACATCTCCGAGAGGAAAACGGCCGAACGGGCAATCGAGGCAGCGCGGTCCTATTCCGACAGCATCATCAACACCATTCGCCAGCCGCTCGTCGTGCTCGACGAGGAGCTCAACGTCATCTCCGCGAGCCGCTCGTTCTACAGCACCTTTTCGGTCGAGCCTGAGCAGACCGTGGGTCGACAACTCGACGCGGTCGATGAGGGCCGTCTCGATATCGCGGCGCTGCGCGTCTTCCTCGACCGCCTCCGGAACGGCCAGGGGGGCATCGAGGATCACGAAATCGACGTCGAGCTGCCGTCGCGGGGAATGCGATCGCTGCTCGTGAACGCGTTGGAGATTTGCGACGAGTCGGTGACCACGCGGAAGATCCTGGTGACGATCGAAGACATCACCGACCGCAAGCATGCGGCGGAGGCGTTGGAGACCGCCAAGCGGCAGGCCGAGCACGCCAATTTCGGCAAGTCACGGTTCCTTGCCGCCGCCAGCCATGATTTGCGCCAGCCGTTGCAGACGATTAGCCTGCTGCATGAAATCTTGGCGAAGAAGGTCAAGGACGAGACCACCTTGGCCCTGGTCGGCAGACTCGACGAGACCGTCAGCACCATGTCGAGCATGCTGGACACACTCCTCGACATCAACCAGCTCGAGGCGGGGGTTGTCCGCCGAGAGATGGTCGATTTCCCGATCAACGCAGTGCTCGATCATCTGCAGACGCAGTTCAGCTTTCATGCGGCGGCGCACGGACTCGGCTGGCGCGTCGTCCCGAGCAGTCTCAGCGTGCGCAGCGATCCACGCCTGCTCGAGCAGATGATACGTAACCTGCTGTCGAACGCGGTGAAATACACCAATAAGGGTAAGATCCTGCTCGGCTGCCGGCGGCGCGGAGATAAGCTGCGCGTCGAGGTCTGGGATACCGGGATCGGCGTTCCCGAAGAGCACCTTCAGGCGATTTTCGAGGAGTTCCATCAGCTCGACAATTCGGCGCGCGAGCGGAGCAAGGGCCTCGGCCTCGGTCTCGCCATCGTGGAGCGCTTGGCAGACCTTCTGGGCCACGCT
>DASSLJ010000136.1:0-2289 GCA_035689585.1 Candidatus Dormiibacterota bacterium | reverse complement strand
TGAGTATACCCAAATCCCATTACTTCGAAGCTCGGCCCGAAGTCGCCTCGCGACCGCGCAGCGTGCGCCTCAAAACGGGAGATATCGACCTTCGGCTTCAGGCCGACCGTGGCGTCTTCGGCTCGAGGGGGGTCGATCTCGGCACGCTCGTGCTGCTCGACTACGCCCCGCCGCCGCCCGAGCACGGCGATCTGCTCGATCTCGGCTCAGGCTACGGGCCGATAGCCATCGCCCTCGCCAAGCTCGCGCCAGGCGCAACCGTATGGGCGGTCGACGTCAACGAGCGGGCTCTCGAGCTGACGACGGCCAATGCGGAATCAGCCGGCACCTCCAACATCGAGATTCGCCTCCCCGATGACATCCCGGCCGACCTTCATTTCGACGCGATCTACTCCAATCCGCCGGTGCGGGTGGGCAAGCAGCCGCTGCACGACCTTTTGATGCGGTGGCTCCCGCGGCTCAAACCTGGCGCCGCGGCGTACCTGGTCGTCCAGCGCAACCTCGGCTCGGATTCGCTGCAGAAGTGGCTGAACGAGAACGGTTTCGAAGCGACCCGGCTGAAGGCGAAGAAGGGCTACCGGGTCCTCGAGGTGAGGGCTATCTAGCTCCTAGAACTGGCCGGCGAAGTGGCACGCCGCGATCTGGTCGGACGCGCCATGCGGCTCGAGCGGCGGCTCCTGCTCCGAGCAGATTCCCGGCACTCGGGCGATCGGACACCGCGGGTGGAACCGGCAGCCTGACGGCGGGTTGACCGGCGACGGGATCTCGCCCTTCAGCGTGATGGGCGCGCGCTCGCGCTCCACCGCCGGGTCTGGCACCGGGATCGACGACAGCAGCGCCTTGGTGTACGGGTGCTGCGGCCGGTCGTAGATGTCGTTGCGGTCCGCGGTCTCGACCACCTTGCCGAGGTACATCACTGCGATCCGGTCGGACAGGTGGCGGACCACGGCGAGGTCGTGGGCGATGAACAGGTACGTCAGCTGGAACTCGCGCTGGAGGTCCTGGAGGAGGTTGATGATCTGCGCGGCGATCGAGACGTCGAGGGCCGACACCGCCTCGTCGCAGACGATGAACGACGGGTTCACCGCGAGCGCGCGAGCGATGCCGATGCGCTGGCGCTGCCCGCCCGAGAACTCGTGCGGGTAGCGGTTGGTGAAGTTCGGGTTCAAACCGACCAGGCGCAGCAGCTCCTGCACGCGGCGCCGCCGGTCGCGCGTCGAACCGATGGCGAAGTTGTCGAGCGGCTCCTGCAGGATGTCGCCGACCGTCATGCGCGGATCCAGAGATGCGAACGGGTCCTGGAAGATCATCTGCATCTTCCTGCGGACGCGGCGCAGAGCCCGACCGCGAAGCTTGGTGATGTCGTGGCCGTCGAACGTGATCGTGCCCGCCGTCACCGGCAGCAGCGCGGTGATGAGGCGTGCAAGCGTCGACTTGCCACAGCCGGACTCACCGACGAGCCCGAGCGTCTCGCCGCGGCGGATCTCGAGGTCTACGCCGTCGACCGCCCGCACCGCGAGCCCGCCGAATCCCACCATGGGGAAGTGCTTGTAGGTGCCGGTCACACGCAGCAGTACGGGATCGGCGCGTACCGATGTCGCCGGCTCTTTTTCAGCTGCCTGCATCTTTTCCTGCCACCGGCGCCGCGGCCTTCAGCTTCTCGGCCGCTTCCACCGAAAGGGCCGACTCCTTGGCCGAGGCGACGTCCTCCTCGTTGACGTTGCGCATCAGCACCCAGCAGCGCGCCATCTGGTTGGTCGCGACGTCCTCGAGCGCAGGCTCGGGATCGACCCTGCACTTGTCGATGACGAAGGGACACCTTGGGTGGAATTTGCATCCCCGCGGCGGGCTGACAAGGTCCGGCGGCAGACCGCGAATCGAAACCAGGCGGTCCTTGCGAGCCTGGTCGACGCGAGGCACCGAGCGAAGAAGCGACCACGTGTATGGGTGCTGCGGGCTGTTGAAGATCTCATCGACGGGACCCTCTTCGACGATCCGGCCCGCGTACATCACGACGATGCGCTGGCACAGCGATGCGACCAACGCCATGTTGTGAGTGATCAGCATCATCGCGGTGCCAAGCTCACGGTTGAGCTGCTTCATCAGCTGGATGATCTGCGCCTGCACCGTCACGTCGAGCGCAGTCGTCGGCTCGTCCGCGATGAGAAGCGACGGCTCGTTCGACAGGCCCATCGCGATCATCGCCCTCTGCCGCATGCCGCCCGAGAACTGGTGTGGATAGTCCTTGACGCGGGTCTCGGCCGCCGGCACGCGCACCCTCTTCAGCAG
>DASSLJ010000135.1:0-6972 GCA_035689585.1 Candidatus Dormiibacterota bacterium | reverse complement strand
GGCATTGGACGGGTCGAGAACGCGGTGCTGGGGCAGGCGATCGCCGTTGAGAAACGCCCCCTCGCCTCGCGCCATCGAGAACTCGAGCCCGAGGAATGGCGCAAGGACGACGCCAACGACCGGACGTCCCTGTTCGAGCAGCGCGACCGAGATACCGACCGCCGGAAAGCCGCGGGTGAAGTTGGTCGTCCCGTCGAGCGGATCGACCGCCCACATCGTCGCTTCGCGCCCGCCGCCGCGCTCCTCCGCCAGCACAGCCACTCCCGGCGCTTCGCGCGCAAGCACTTCCAGGATTGCAGACTCGGAGTTCCGGTCGGTCGCAGTGACGTAGTCGCCGGTGCCTTTGAGCTCGGCGGCGCCGCCAGGCGTCGGAAGCCCGTTGTCGATCAGCACCGCAGCGCCCGCCCGCGCGGCGCGCAGCGCGACCGGAAGCAGATCGCTCAGTCTTGCTTGTCTTCGAGTCCGAGGCCGAACATGGCCTCGAGGTCATGCGCGGAGAACTGCTGGAACGCAACCATCGTCTGCGTCCGCTCGATGTGGTTGAGCCGGGTGAGCTGCTGTGTCACGACTTTGGCGAGGTCGTCGTGCTCGCGTACGCGGACAATGGCGATGAAGTCCCACTCGCCCGTGACGGTGTAAACCTCCGCCACGCCTTCGACGTCGGCAAGCTCGGCGCCGAGATGGGCGAGGCCGTCGCGAGTCGACTTCACGAGGATGAATGCGGTCAGCATTTGACGTAGCCGTCCTCGGTGTCCGCAAACGCCCACACGTCCATGTCGCCATAGCCGATGTCGTTCTGGCCAAGGATCGTGCAGATGTGCGTGCGGTGGTCGTTGCCGTGGTGAATGGCCTGCACCATCATCACCCACTTCTTGACCTTCCACCCCTCCCGGGTCGTGGCGGTGTCGTTGGGGTCGAAATTGCCGACTGCATCGATCAGCGCCGCACCAGTCCGCTCCGCGTGCTCCTTGAGCGCCGCGATGCCTGGAAAAGCATCCCCCTCAGAAATCCGGGGTTCGAAGCCCACGAGGCGCTTCAGGTAGCGCTCCTCGGCCGCGACCAGATGATGGAAGGTCGCGGCGATCGACCCGTACGTGCCAGGCGACGAGAGGTTCAGCTGCTGATCGGTCAGTGCGGCGCAGACGTTGAGCAGGTGCAGGTTGGCCCAGCGGTTGTAGCGCAGGGCCTCGAGGAGCACGTCGTCGCCCACGGTGGTAGCTTAGCCGCTGGTAGACTGTCAAGTAGTGGCACTTGACACGCTCCAGGCTCGCGGCAAGACCTTGGCACTCTACGAGCGGTACGGTGCGCTCCTGACGGTTCACCAGCGCGAGGTTCTCGACCTCTACCTGAGGAGCGACTGGTCGCTTGCCGAGATCGCTCTTCACGTGCGCACGTCCCGCGCCGCCGTGCACGACATCGTGCGCCGCTCCACGCTCGCATTGCACGACTACGAAAAGCGCCTCGGGCTGCTCGCGGAGTCGGCGCGGAGGCGCCGGGAGATCGCATCGCTCAAGCGCCAGATCGCCCGGCTCGAGGGCACGGTCTAGGAGATGTTCGAAGCCCTCGGCGAGCGCCTGGCCGCCGCGCTGAAGAAGATCACCGGCCGCGGCGTGCTGAGACCGGAGGATGTGGACGCCGCGCTTCGGGAGGTTCGGCTGGCGCTGCTCGAGGCAGACGTGAACTTCAAGGTCGTCAAGGAGTTCGTCGAGCGCGTCCGGGCCAGACTCGTAGGCGCCGAGATCTCCGCTGGCCTGACCGCGCCGCAAACGGTGGTCAAGGCGGTCAATGAGGAGCTCGTCGAGCTGCTCGGCGGCAACACCGAGGGCCTGCGTTACGCCTCGCAGCCTCCGACGGTGATCATGCTCGTCGGCCTCCAGGGCTCAGGCAAGACGACGACCGCGGTCAAGCTGGCGCTGCTAGCGCGACGCGACGGACACCGCCCCATGGTCGCGGGGCTGGACGAGCGCAGACCGGCCGCCGTGGAGCAGCTGCAGAGGCTCGCCGAAAAAGAAAACGTCGCGTTCGTTCGCGGCGAGGGCGCGATAGCGGAGGCGCAGCGCGTCGGTTGCGACGTGGTCATCCTCGACACCGCGGGTCGCCTGCACATCGACGCGGAGCTGATGGATGAGCTCAAGCGGCTGAAGACGCGGATCAAGGTCACGGAGACGCTCCTCGTCGCCGACTCGATGACCGGCCAGGAGGCCGTCAAGGTGGGCGAGGCGTTCGGCACCGAGATCGGCCTCGACGGTGTGATCCTGACCAAGCTCGACGGCGATGCGCGCGGCGGCGCCGCACTGTCGCTCCGGATCGCGACCGGCCAGAAGATCCGGTTTGCGGGAACTGGGGAGAAGCCGCAGGACCTCGAGGTCTTCCTAGCCGACCGCATGGCCTCGCGGATCCTGGGTATGGGCGACGTGCTCACGCTGATCGAGAAGGCCGAGCGCTCCATCGACCAGGAGCAGGCGAAGCAGGTCGAGAAGCACCTCCGCGCGGGGCAGCTGAGCTTCGACGACTTCCTCGCGCAGATCCGGCAGCTGCGGGGGATGGGCTCCCTGGAGGGGATGCTCGACATGGTGCCAGGCGCTGGCACGCTGAAGGGTCAGCTGGCCGGCGCCGACCCCGAGAGAGAGATGAAGAGGATGGAGGCGATCATCCTCAGCATGACGCCGCAGGAGCGGGCGCGCCCCGACCTGATCGACGGCAAGCGCAAGCGCCGGATCGCAAACGGCAGTGGCGTACAGCCGGCCGACGTCAACCGGCTGCTGAAGGCGCGCGAAGCCATGCAGAAACTGGCGAAGCAGTTCGGTCCCGCAAGCCGCAAGGGCAGGCTTGGGGGACTACCAAGAATTTATGGACAAGGAGGCGCAGGTTGGTAAAGATCAGGCTGAGGCGGATGGGGGCGAAAAAGCACCCCTTCTACCGCCTCGTGGTGGCGGACGCGCGCTCGCCGCGCGACGGCCGCTTTATCGAGCACCTCGGGTACTACGACCCGATGACCGAACCGGTCCAGGTCAAGATCGACGTGGACAAAGTGATGAAGTGGCTGCAGCAGGGCGCGCAGCCGAGCGAAGCGGCGCGAAGCCTGTTGAAGCGGGAGGGAATCCTTGAGCGACGTGCAGAGAAGTCGACCCCCTCGGCGTGATTTTCGGCGCGGCGGCGGCAGTTTCAACCGGAGCGGTGGCGGCTTCCGGCGCGACCGGCCGATGTCCAGCGGCCCTGGAATCGACTACCGCGCGCTCGTCGAGTACGTCGCCAAGTCGCTGGCCGAGAAGCCGGAGGACGTCTCCGTCGAGGCGTTCGAACGTGGCGGCGGAACGGTCGCGATCAAGGTCAAGCTAGCGGACGAGGACGTAGGCCGTTTCATCGGCAAGGCGGGCCGCAACATCGAAGCCATCCGGACGCTCGTCCGAGTTGCGTCGTCGCGCGACCGCAAGCGCGTTTTCGTGGATCTCGCCAACGTCACGATCCCCAATGGGCCTCCGCGCGGCCGGCGCAACGGCGGCGGGATGCCGTCGTGATTCGGGTCGGGCAGGTGATGGGCGCGTACGGCGTCGATGGAGCCGTCAAGGTGATGCCCTTGACAGATTTCCAGGACCGTTTCGATTCCGGAGCGCACCTTCTGCTCGACGGCTGCGACCGAAGCGTGCAGTGGAGTCGCGAAGGCCACCCCGGTCTCGTGGTCAAGCTCGAAGGCATCGACAACCGGACGATGGCAGAGCTCTGTCGAGGGCGCTACCTCGAGGTGCCGGATGAAGAGGTTCGGGCCTTGGAACCCGGGCGCTTCTATCACCGCCAGGTCGTCGGGCTCGTCGCCCAGACAAACTCAGGCCAACGGCTGGGCATGATCCAGGAGGTGCTCGAGCGGCCCGCCAACGACGTGTGGGTCAGCCGCGACGGAAGCGTGGAGCATCTGATTCCCGCGACCACGGACGCGATCGTCGACGTCGACCTGTCCGCCGGCCGGGTCGTGGTCGCCGACTGGCTCTTGAACATCGAGGACGCCCGAGAGAGCAATTGATGAGATTCGACGTCGTCACCATCTTTCCGGCCATGTTCGACCCTGCGTTCAAGCAGGGCGTGGTCGGCCGTGCCCGCGAGCGCGGATTGATCCGACTTCATGCGTATGACCTCCGCGACTTCACGCATGACCGCCACCGCCAGGTCGACGACATGCCCTTCGGTGGCGGGCCGGGGATGGTGATGAAACCGGAGCCGGTGATCGAGGCCGTGGAGACGATCCGTCGCGACAACCCGGGGCCGGTGATCATCACGGAGCCGTGGGGCGAGCGCCTCGACCAGAAGCTCGCGAGCGAGCTCGCGAACGAGCCTGGAGTGATAATCGTTTGCGGCCGCTATGAGGGCATCGACGACCGGGTTCGCAGCGCCCTCGGCGCCCGCGAAGTTTCGATTGGCGATTACGTCCTGAGCGGCGGTGAGATTCCGGCGATGGTTCTCATCGACGCGGTGGCACGGCTCGTCCCCGGCGTGGTCGGGGATCCGGGCTCGCTCGCGCAGGACAGCTTTGTCGACGCGGCGGATGAAAGTGGAGGCTGGCCGCAGTTCACGCGGCCGGCCGAGTACAGAGGAATGAAAGTCCCTGACGTGCTCCTGTCCGGCAACCACGCGCAGATTCGGCAGTGGCGCCGGCAGCAGGCAGCCCAGAGACGTCTTACAACGAAGGAGTTGAGTCGATGAATGTGATCCAGCAGCTCGAAAAGGAGCAGCAGAAGCAGAAGGTGCCGGCGCTGAGGGCCGGCGACACAGTGCGCGTGCACGCCAAGGTGGTCGAAGGCACACGCGAGCGCATCCAGGTGTTCGAAGGCACCGTGATCCGCGTTACCGGCGGCGGTTTGCGGCAGAACTTCACGGTGCGGCGCGTGACGCATGGAGTGGGCGTGGAGAGGACGTTCATGGTCCACTCGCCGCGCATCGACAAGATCGATGTGCTGCGCCACGGTGACGTGCGCCAGGGCCGCCTCTACTACTTGCGAGGCAAGGTCGGTCGCGAGGCACGTATTCGCGAGCGACGGCGTTTGGTCGCCGAAGAAGCCGAGGCCGAGGAGCCCGAAGAAGAAGCCGCTGAAGCCGAGGAGAGCCAGGAAGCCTAGCCGCTGTTAAGAGCGTTGGCGCAGCGGATTCGCTGCGTCTACTCTCGGATCTGATGCGTCCGAAGCTCTGGAGGTTCGAGCGTCAGGCCGCCGCGATGGGCTACCAGGTCGTCGCGGGGGTCGATGAGGTGGGGATGGGGCCGCTCGCCGGCCCTGTCGTCGCCGGTGCTGTCGTGCTGCGCATCGGCGATCGCATACCCGGCCTGAACGACTCCAAGCTCATGACCGCCGACGAGCGCGAACGTGTGGACGCGATCATCCGGCGCCGCGCGGTCGCGGTTGCGGTCTGCGCCGTCGACCACACGCAGGTCGACCGCATAGGGCTTTATCGCGCGCGCATCCTTGCAAGCGCGGGCGCGGTCGCCGGTCTCGGGGTGAAAGCCGAGTACCTCCTGATCGATGCATTCGACATTCCCGATGCGCCGCTGCCACAGATTGCGGTCGTGCGCGGCGACAAGATCTGCGCCTCGATCATGGCGGCAAGCATCGTGGCCAAGGTGGCGCGCGACCGGACGATGATCGAGTTCGACCGCCTCTATCCCGGCTGGGGGTTCGCCGACCACAAGGGTTACGCCACTCCGTCCCATCGCGCCGCGATTCGACGACTCGGCCCAAGCCCGATCCACAGGACGTCTTGGGCGCCGTTTCGCGTCTCCGAGCTGGCCAGTCTGCCGAATTAGGAAAGGCTGGCGAGAAGGCCGCCGGCGACTTCCTGAGGTCGCGCGGCTTTCAGGTCGTCGGCGCCGGGTTTCGCGCCCGACGCGGCGAGATCGACCTCGTGTGCCGGCGTGGCGGTTCGCTTTATGTCGTCGAGGTCAAGACGCGCACGAGCGACGCGTTCGGCACGCCGCTGTCAGCGGTTGGGCCGCGTAAGCGGCAGGCGCTGATGTCTGCAGCCGCGGAGTACCGCGCGCTCACCGAATGGCGCGGTCCGATCGTCTTTGCGGTCGTGTCGCTGACCCTGAACAGAGACGGGCGTTTCGATGCCGAGCTGACGGAGGATCCGTTCGATTAGCGCCAGTGGCGCGCGAGCTCCGAGGCGTAGGTCCGGCCGATCGAATCCGCGTGGGTGAGGAGCCAGTTGTCCAGCCTGCGTGTGCCTCGCGGCCGCTCATGCGAGACGAGCAGCTCCGACATCAATCCCGCGAGCTCCGGCTCGTTGAGGATCACGTCGTTCACGAACCGTCCCATCAGCGAGACCGCACGCAGCGCGTTGCGCGGCGACATGTACACGAACCGCGGATGCCGACCGACCGCGATCGCGATCGATTCGACCATCTCGCTGTAGTAGATGATGTCCGGCCCGGCCGCATCTACCGTCAGGTTGTCGACCTGTTCGGCGGCCCAGGTCGCGATCTCGGCGACGTCCTCGCCGGCGACCGGCTGTAGGCGGTACTCGCCACGCCCGGGAATGCCGAAGAAGGGCAACCGGCGCAGCATCCACGCGATGTTGTTGATCAGGATGTCGCCCTGTCCGAAGATCAACGTCGGCCGCACGATCGCCCACGACAAGCCCGACTCGCGCACCGCGCGTTCCGCGCGCGCCTTGCCCGCGTAGTAGTCGAGAGGCGAGTCTTCCGATGGATTGCTCACGGAGATGTGCACGACACGACGCACTCCGGCATCGCGAGCGGCACCCATCAGCACACGGGTGTTGGCGACAGCCTCGCCGAAGCGGACGCGGCCGTGATGAAAACGGACCCAGTACGTGTTGTAGAGAACGTCGGCGCCACGCAGGCTCTCGACCAGCGCGTCCCGATCCGCGAACTGCAGCGGCGCAACCTCTGCCTTGATGTCCTCGGCCCCTGAGCGCGAGGGATGGTTGGTCAGAGTCTTGACGCTGCGTTCCTGCGCGATCAGCCGC
>DASSLJ010000134.1:0-2448 GCA_035689585.1 Candidatus Dormiibacterota bacterium | reverse complement strand
AGGTCGACCGGCAGATCGAAGTCCTCGAGTCGGGCGGAACTGTCGTGCAGGAGACTCGCGGCTGGTCGGAGGCGGAGCAGCGGACGTTTTCACAGCGCAGCAAGGAGTTCGCCGAGGACTACCGGTATTTCCCCGAACCGGACCTGCCCCCGCTGGAGGTCGATGGCGCCTGGATCGATGGACTGCGGGCGATGCTGCCTAGAGAACTGCCATCAGCAAAGCGCGCAAGGTACCAATCGGAATACGCGCTGAGCGCGACGACGTCGACCATCCTCACTTCACACGCAGACCTCCCTCCGTTGTTCGAGGTGACGATTCTCAACGAAGGAGCACCGCCGAAGGCGACTGCGAATTGGATTGTCGAGGAGGTCGCGCCAACGGGAAAGATCCCTTCGCCAAAGAATCTCGCTGAACTTGTGAAGTTAGTCGAAGCACGAAGAATCACTCGCGATCAGGGTCGCGAGGTGCTGATGGAGTCGGTCGAGACCGGCCGGACGCCGGCGGAGATCGTCGCCGAGCATGGCTACGCGCAGGTCAGCGACGAATCCGAGCTTCGGATCGTGGTCGAGGCGGTGATCGACGCGAACCCGAAGGCGGCGGCGGATTTCCGCGGCGGCAAGAAGCAGGCGATGCAGGCGTTGATGGCCGACCTCCGCAAGCGCGCGCCGCAGGCCAACCCGAAAGTCGCGAACGACCTGCTGCTGAAACTCCTCGGCTAGCGGTCGCACCCCGGATAGTCCGGACTATCCGTGGTTTTGGTGCCCGCCATGGCCGTTTAGTCCGGACTATCCGACGTTCAGGCGGTCGGGCGGCGGGAGAGCCAGGTGCTGAACAGGTAGAGCGTCACGGCGCCGGCGTACATGAACAGCGCAAACGCGACCAGGATCCCGCCGACCGTTCCCGGCGTGACCGTCGTGAACACGATCGACAGGACGGAGATGCCGAGAGCCACCGCCGCCCACCCCTGGAGGTGGGACACGCGAGGGGTCACGTGGACGAGCGGCCACAGCATCCGCCGGCGCCACCACGCCGGAAACGTGCCCCGCATCACGAGATAGAGCCCAGCCCCGATCAGGAAGGTGCCGCCGACGTAGGCGACGCCCTCGACCACGTACCCCACGAAGGTCGGATTGTAGCCTTGACCGGAGCAATGCCTCTGCCGCCTGACCTACACGTGCACACCGAGTGGTCGTGGGACGCCCCGCACGGCGACATGGCGCGCAGCTGCGAGCGCGCCCTCGAGCTGGGCCTACCGGCCATCGCCTTCACCGAGCACGCCGACTGGGCGATCGTGCACGAGGGCCAGCACCCGGTCGACATCCACGGCTACTTCGATGCGGTCGACCGCTGCCGGGCGAAGTTCCCCAACCTGCGCATCCTCACCGGCGTCGAGCTCGGCGAACCGCACTGGTTTCCCGACGAGACGGCAGCGATCCTCGCCGCCGGCCCCCTCGACCAGGTGCTCGGGTCGATCCACTCGATCCATCTCGAGGGCGACATGCTCGACGCGAGCCAGTTCCGCAAGCGCGAAGGCATCGACTTCGAGGGCGCGGTGCGCGAGTACTTCCGCGAGCTGCTGGCGCTGGTGGAATCCAACCAACCGTTCGAGGTGCTCGCTCACATCGACTATCCGAAGCGGTACTGGCTGGAAGGTGCGGCGCCTTACCGCGAGAAGGACTACGAGCCGGAGCTCCGCGACATCCTGAAGGCGGCGGCGCGCACCGGACGCGTGCTCGAGGTCAACACGACCCGCGGCCATACGCTGTGTCCCGACCTGACGGTGGTCAAATGGTGGCGCGAGCTGGGCGGCCAGGCCGTGCAGTACGGCAGCGACGCGCACCAGCCGGACAAGGTGGCGGAGGGTTTCAAGGTCGCCACGCAGATGGTCGAATCGGCGGGTTTCAAGCCGGCGAAGGATCCTGTCTCGTTGTGGCGCCGCTGATCCTCAAACCGACCTCGCCTGCGCACGGCGGCGCGGCGGTGGCGCGGGACGAAGGCAAAGTGTGGCTCGTCAACTACGCGTTGCCGGGCGAGGTGGTGGAGGCCGAACCGGCCGGCCGCCAGGGCGGCGTCGCCGTGGCTCGGACGACAAAGGTGGTCGAAGCCTCACACCATCGGGTCGACGCGCCATGTCCGTACTTCGAACGATGTGGAGGTTGTCAGCTACAGCACGCCGCCTACGCACACCAGCTCGAGCTGAAGCGCCAGGTCGTCGAAGAGGCGTGGGCGCGCGCGGGCGTGCGCCTCCCGCCTGACACGGCCGTGCTCGGAATGGAGAATCCGTGGCGCTACCGGATCCGCGGCGAATTCGAAGCGGTGACCGCAGCGGATGGATGGCGATTCGGTTTCCACCGCATGCGCTCGCACTCGGTGCTGCCGATCGACTCGTGCTTGATCCACGACGAGCGAATCGAGCGCGCGCTGCCGGCGTTCGCGCAGGCCGCGAAC
>DASSLJ010000133.1:0-4597 GCA_035689585.1 Candidatus Dormiibacterota bacterium | reverse complement strand
CACGTCCCGCTGCTGCTGAGCGCGTTCGGTTACACCACCTACCGAGGGACATGAAGGACGACATCGTTCTCGGCGACAACCAGTACGGCAAGGCGGAGACGCACGTCGTGCGTGTCACCAAGCGCGGTGAGACGCACGACATCAAGGACATGAACGTGAGCATCGCGCTTGCCGGTGACTTCGCCGACGCTCACCTCACAGGCGACAACCGCAAAGTGGTTCCGACCGATACGCAGAAGAACACCGTCTTCGCATTCGCGGCCGACCCCATCGGCGAGATCGAGGATTTCGGCCTGCGGCTGGCACGGCACTTTGTCGGCGAGTTCGAAACCGTGGCTCGCGCGCGTGTGTCGATCGAAGAGTTCGCCTGGTCGAGGCTCGGCGCGCACGCCTTCGCCCGCGCCGGCTCGGAGAAGCGCCTGGCCACCGTGACCTGCACGCGAGACGGTGAATGGGTTGTCGGCGGGATCACGGACCTTGTCGTCCTCAAGACGACCGACTCTGAATTCCACGGTTACATCAAGGACCGCTATACGACGCTGCAGGAGACGCGCGACCGGATCATGGCCACGTCGCTGACCGCGCGATGGCGCTTCGCGGGCACGGACGTCGACTGGAAAGGGTGCTATCCCACCATCCTTGGTGCGTTGACGAAAACGTTCGCCGCGCATCACAGCCTGTCGCTGCAGCAGACGCTCTACGAGATGGGGAAGGCGGTGCTCGAGGCGCACGGTGAAGTGGTCGAGGTGCGGCTCGCGATGCCCAACAAACACCATTTCGTCGTCGACCTTGCCCCGTTCGGCATCACCAATGAGAACGAGGTCTTCTACGCCGCCGATCGTCCGTATGGACTGATCGAGGGCACGGTCTTGCGCGACGGCGCGGCCGAGCCCGGCCTCGCGTGGTGATGGATTTCCTCCAGCCTTCGACCTGGACGGAGGCACTCGAGATGAAATCGTCCCATCCCGCGGCGATGCCGATATGGGGCGGGACCGACATCATGGTCGAGATCAACCTCGACCGACATCGCCCGGAGGCGATCCTCGACCTCACGCGGATCCGCGAGCTGGCGGAATGGTCGGTCGACGGCGAATTCCTGCGTATCGGCGCCGGCGTGACCTACACGCGGATCATCGACGAGCTCGGCGACCGCCTGCCTGGCCTGGCGATGGCGTCGCGTACGGTCGGGTCGCCGCAGATCCGGAACCGAGGGACAGTGGGGGGCAACCTCGGCACGGCGTCTCCCGCCGGGGACGCGCATCCGCCGCTGCTGGCGAGCGACGCGGTGGTCGAGGTGGCTTCGAAATCGGGCACGCGCCAGATCCGGGCACGCGAGTTCTTCGTCGGCCCGAAAAAGAACGCGATGCGCCCCGACGAGCTGATCACGGCTTTCCTGATCGAGCCCGCGCAAGGAGGCCAGCAGTTCTCCAAGGTCGGCACGCGCAACGCGATGGTGATCGCGGTCTGCTCCTTTGCGCTGGCGCTCGACTTCGCACGGCGGCGCGTGGGGACGGGCATCGGGTCGGCCGGCCCGACGCCGCTGCGCGCGAGCGATGCAGAAGCGTTTCTCGGTGGCGAGCTCGACTGGGAAAACCGCACGGTCCCAACTGAGGCAACCGCGAGACGGTTCGGCGAGCTGGTCGCTTCGGCGGCGAGACCGATCGACGACATCCGCGGCACCGCCGCCTATCGCCGGCATGCGCTGAGCGTGATGGCCCGGCGGTGCCTGCAGTGGGCCTGGGCCAATTGAAGATCGATTGCACGATCAACGGCGACCACCGCGTCGCCGACGGCGTCTGGGAGGGCGAGTCGCTGCTCTATGTCCTCCGCGAGCGGTTCGGTCTCTATGGCTCGAAAAACGCGTGCGAGCAGGGCGAGTGCGGATCGTGCTCGGTCTACCTCGACGGAACGCTGGTTTGCGCGTGCCTGGTGCTTGCCGGTCAGGCGAACGGGCGCGCCGTGATCACGGTCGAGGGCATCGACGGTGAAGCGGTTCAGCGCGCGTTCGTCGACGCCGGGGCCGTTCAGTGCGGCTTCTGCACGCCGGGTCTGATCGTCGCCACACACGACCTTCTGCGCCGTCATCCCCACCCCGACGACGCGCTGATCCGCGAGGCGCTCGCCGGCAACATCTGCCGCTGCACCGGCTACGCCAAGATCATCGACGCGGTTCATCAGGCCGCACGATGAAAGTCGGCGAGAGCGTCCGCCGTTTCGACGCACCGGCAAAGGTCCGCGGTGACTTCGCGTACTCGTCCGATCTCTGCGCCGAAGGAATGTTGTGGGGCGCGACCGTGCGCAGCCCGCATCCTCACGCGCGCATCGTCTCCATCGATATGTCGCCGGCCCGCGCGATGCCCGGAGTGCGCGCGGTCCTGACGCATAAGGACGTCCGTGGCGAGAAGCTCTACGGACTCGAGATCGCCGACCAGCCCGTGCTTGCCTTCGACTTCGTGCGGTATTGGGGCGAAGCGGTCGCGCTCGTGGCGGCCGATCATCCCGAGCAGGCGCGCCGCGCGGCCGCCGCGGTTCGCATCGAATACGAAGTGCTTGAGCCGGTGACCGATCCCGCGAAAGGCAAGGTGCTGCGCCACATCAAGATCCGCCACGGCGACCAGAACGCACGCGCCGACGTCGTCGTCAGCGGCGAATACGAGATCGGGATGCAGGACCAGGCCCCGCTCGGCCCCGAAGCAGGTCTCGCGATTCCCGATGGCGACGGTGGCATCGACCTCCACATCGCGACGCAATGGCTGCATATAGACCAGCAGCAGCTTGCGTCCGTGCTGGGTCTCCCGCGCGACAAGGTGCGCTTGACGATGGCGGGTATCGGCGGCGCATTCGGTTCGCGCGAAGACCTTTCGATGCAGGCGCACGCATGCATGCTCGCCCTCGCGACCGGCCGGCCCGTGAAGATCTCGTACTCCCGGACCGAATCGTTCGTGGGCCACGTGCACCGCCATCCGGGCACGCTGAGGTACGAGCACGGCGCGACCCGCGACGGCCGACTCGTGTACGTCAAGGCGCGAATCCTGCTCGACGGTGGCGCGTACGCATCGAGCTCGACTGCCGTCATCGCGAACGCATCCTGCTTCTCGTGCGGGCCGTATCGCGTTCCCAACGCGACGATCGACGGCATCGTCGTCTACAGCAACAACCCGCCGTGCGGGGCGATGCGAGGTTTTGGGTCGGTCCAGAACTGCTACGCGCATGAGGCGCAGATGGACAGGCTGGCGGCGGCGCTGCAGATCGACCCTGTCGAGCTGCGCATCCGCAACGCGATGGAGACGGGCAGCGAGCTGATCACGGGACAGGTCATCGACGGTCCCGTCCCCGTCGCGGAGCTCCTCGAGCGCGTGAAGAGATTTCCGCTGCCACAAGGCGACGGCATCCTTCCGGGAGGGCACTCGAACACCACTCACGGCGAAGGCGTCAAGCGCGGCGTCGGTTACGCCGTCGGATTCAAGAACATCGGCTACTCGGAAGGTTTTGACGATTACTCGACCGCGCGGGTTCGCCTGTTCGTCCATGAAGGCAGAGCGCGGGCCGAGGTCCACACCGCCGCCGCCGAGGTGGGGCAGGGCGTCGTGATGGTGCAGGCGCAGATGGCCGGGTCGGTGCTCGGCGTCAGCGACGTGATCGTGCTCAATGCCGACACCCGCGTCGGCTCCGCAGGATCATCGTCGGCGTCGCGTCAGACCTACATCACAGGTGGCGCGGTGAAGGCGGCGTGCGAAGCGGTGTGCGAGCGCGTGCTGGAGATGGCCGAATCGGAACTCCATCCCGCACGCGATTTGCGCATCGAGCACGACGCGGTCGTGGATAGAAACGGCATCGAGATCATTTCGCTCGCCACATTGCTGGGCGATGCCGTGATCGACGAGACGCGCGAGTATCGTCCGCGCGCGACCCAACACCTCGATGCGGAAACCGGCCAGTCGGACGCCCATATGCAGTTCGCGTTCGCCGCGCATCGGGCAGTCGTCGACGTCGACACCGAGCTCGGGCTCGTCAAAGTCGTCGAGCTCGCGACCGCGCAAGACGTCGGCAAGGCGATCAACCCTCTCGCCGTCGAGGGCCAGCTCGAAGGCGGTGCGGCGCAGGGCCTGGGCCTCGCGGTGATGGAGGAGATCCAGGTCAAGGGCGGCGTGATCCGCAACGCGTCGTTCACCGATTACCTGCTGCCGACGATCCTCGACATGCCGCCGGTGCGCATGGACATCCTCGAGCTCGGCGATCCGAACGCGCCGTACGGCCTCAAGGGCGTCGGCGAGCCACCGACGATCTCGTCCGGCCCCGCCATAGTCGCCGCGATCCGTGCGGCCACCGGTCGCGAGATCAACCGCGTTCCCGTTCGACCGCACGACCTGACGCTTTGACGCTCTTAGTTCGAGCGGGGCTGCTCTACACCGGCACGACCGAGATCTCCAACGGCTGGGTGCTCGCGAGCGACGGCTTCATCACCGAGGTCGGCTCCGGCTCACCACCGAAAGCTGATCAGGTGGTCGACGAGCCGAACTGCATCGCGATGCCGGGGCTCGTCAACGCGCACGACCACATGTACCAGTGGGCGACACGAGGGTACGTCCCGGACGGG
>DASSLJ010000132.1:0-5280 GCA_035689585.1 Candidatus Dormiibacterota bacterium | reverse complement strand
CCGATGGCGACGCGCTCGAGGTCGGGAGACAGAGCGCTGCGACCACCGACGGGCAGCAGGACGTAGCTGCAGGAAGCATGCAGTCTCTGCGCAGCGACGGTCTGCGCGTCGGGATCGAGATCGCTGAAGTCGCAGAAGCTCTTTCCGTCCGGCGCGACGGCGCGAAATGCGAGGTCGGCTGCTCCCGTGATGTCGCCCGGCGCACCACGTTCGGGCGCGATGACCTGGATGGCGAACCCGGCGATCCGCACGGTGACGCCCGCGGTCAAGGCTTCGACCGACGCACCTCGAGCGACCTGCTCGAGCGCGGCCGTGCGCCACGCAGTGCCCGTGAGGTCGGCGTTGGGAACGATGACGGTTTTCGCGCTGCGGTCAAACCCGCTCAGGCCGCCGGTGTGACCGAGTCCCGGCGCGGTGATGATCAGCGCGTCGACAGTGCGCTGCCACGGCGGAAGCTGGCTTCCGAGGCCGTCGCTGAGCTTGGCTGGGCTCGGGCCGCCGTCGACGAGGACGGTGCCTTGCGAGGTGCGGAGCATCACCGCCTGGCCGTCGCCGACGTCGAGGACGACCGCCTCTGGCGACGAGTGCGACCACAAAACCAGCGCGATGAGCGAGACGCATGCCGGTACAACCGCCCCAACCGCGAACGCGATGTGGCGGCGATGCCCGGACATGTGCGCGCCGGCGATTGCCGGGCCGATGCCCGAGTAATAGGCCAGTCCCGCCCAGGCTGGAAACGCGGGGATTGCGATCGCGGCACCGGGGAGGCACCCGAGAACCAACGCCACCTGCTCGATGTAAGCGACCAACCCGGTGATGGGAATCGCGATCACGCGCGCCACGTCAGGCGCAAAGGAGAGCGCACCAAGCAGGAGGCCGGCCGAGACGACGGCTGGAAGCATGGGAAGCGTGAGCGCATTGGCGATGGGAGCGATCGGTGAAAAGACGTGGAAGTCGCTCGCCATCATCGGCAGCGTCCCGACCTGCGCAGCACAGGTAACCGCGAAGGGTTCGCGAAGGACGTGTGGAAGAAACGCCACGCGCCGTGCGATCGACGGGGTCAGAAGGATGATCGCTGCCGTTCCCGCGAACGAGAGCTGAAAGCCGACGTCCCAGGCAAGCTCGGGGTGCCAGCCGAGCATCGCGGCACCCGTGAGCCCAAGTGACGTCCACACGTGAGACGGCCGGCCGAGATGGGGCGCGACGATCGCCACGGCACCCATCGCGGAGGCCCGAACGGCGGCGGGCGTGGCGCCGCCGGCCATGGCGTACAGCGCGATCAGGCCTATCGCCGGCCACGTGGCGACCCGGCCCAGCAAGGGTTCAAGTGCACCGCGGACGATGCGTGCGAACACGGCGACCTTGAGCCCGCTGAGCACGAGCAGATGAATCAGGCCGGTTGCGATCAGCGCTTTTTGCAGATCGGCGGGGATGCCCTGCCGGATGCCGAGCACGCTTCCGAGGACCATCGCGGCGTGCGGCGCCGCGACCGCATCGTTGATCCCTGCCGTGAACCGCTGACGGAGCCACGCCGGGATGGCGACTAATCCACCCTGCGGTTGAGTCACGTCAAAGCTCGTCGCTTGGAGCTCGAGAAAAACGCTGCGCTGGGCGAGGTACGCCCGTCGGTCGAACGAAGGCAGGTCGCGCGGCAGCATGAGCTTGCCCGTTGCGGTCACGTGGTCGCCAAAGTGCGCGTCGCCAGGGCCGCGCCAGCGGACCATCAAGTTGCCGATGTCGGTCACAGGTCCGCCGGGCAGCTGGATGCTGTCCGGTTGGACCATAGCCTCGGCGCCGGCGCCAACCGGCCGGCTGTCGTCGGCGACCGTGCCGTTGACGACGGCGGTGATACCCACGACCTGATGTGCGCGGGCGATCGCGAATGGATCGCTGGGCGGCAATTCAGCGCGGCCGACGCCGAGGAGCGCGACGGCGATTGTCAGGGCGACGATCGCTGGACGCAGAAGGAGCGCCAGCGCGGCGATCGGCAAGGCACCGCCGATCGCCAGAATGCCCAGCCACGGTTGGGACGGCGCGAGCACGACCGTCGCGGCGATCGCGATGCACCAAGCCAGCGCGAGCACCAGCGCGGGATAGCGGCTCACAGCGTCAGGTACTTCCGCGCGATGACGTAGTCGGTCTCGCTCATTCCCAGGATGTCAACCAGCTCGCGGGTGTTCTGAAAGCCGCCGTAGTTCGTGCGGTAGTCGATGCACTCCTGCGCGAAGGCCTCGGTAATCCCAGGCACCGTCGCGAGCTCCTCCAGCGTCGCGGTGTTGAGGTTGACGCGCACGACCACCGTGCCGGACGTTGTTTTGGCGAAAGCCACCTTGACCTGCTCACCATCCTTGAGGCGGCCGGCAAGGTTGGGCAGCTTCGAGAGATCGGCATCGGTGCTGAGACCTCCGGCTGCGGCAATCGCATCGAACACCCGATCACCGCGCGGCAGCCGGTAGAGCCCTGGGCTTTCGACGGCACCCGAAACGTCGACGAGCAGTCCCGGTTGGGCCGGGACGTCGAGCACCGGATTGGTGATCGGAGGCGGCGGCGCGGCCGCATGGGTGGTCGTGTATGCGTACGTGGCCGCGACGCCTCCCGCTGCGATCGTCAGGGGCGCGACGATCAGCGCTATGCGGCGCCAACCGGAGACGAGGCGGAGAGGGAGTTGCATGCGTCCGAGCGTATTGAGGCTGTGGCGCGATTAAAACCCAGGTTGTTAAGAGAAGGAGATGGTGGTTCCCGGGGAAGGATTCGAACCTTCGGTCAAGGATCCAAAGTCCTCTGCCTTACCGCTTGGCCACCCGGGAGCGGATAACAACAGTAGCGCCGGCCCTTTGGATCGCCGCGTGACCCGCGACCGTTCGCAGACGTTCGAGTATTTGATGCGAGCCTGGTTGATCGCGGCGGTGCTTGTGGCGGCTACAGGATGTGGGGCCTACCAGTTTCCCGGCGCCGGATCGTCGCCGTCACCGGCCGCCGGGACGGTGAGCGGTCGCGTCCTGGCGGTGCCGTGCGCCCCGGTCGAGCAGCTCAGCAGCCCGTGCGCCGGGCGGCCGGTGCCGAAGCTCGAGCTCGACTACGTCGCCGGTGGGTCGGTCGTAGGCAGCGCGATCACGGACTCGAGCGGTTACTACTCGGTCACCGTGAAGCCGGGGTCGTACCAGGTCAAGCTCAAGACGTACATGCGGGTGCTCAGCGGGCCGTTGACGGTGTCGGTAGCGAGCGGGGCGAACGTCGTGGCGAATTACGTTCTCGACTCCGGCATCCGGATGCCGGTACCTCAACAATGACGCTCGGTCGTTAAGGCACCAGGTTGATCAATCGGTCGGGAACGTAGACGACCTTTGACGGACCCCGGCCGTTGAGCGCGGCGCGAACCTTGTCACGCGCCAGCGCAGCTTTGATGGCGTCGCCCTCCGTCAGCCCGGCATCGACCTCGAGCTTGTCCCGCACCTTGCCGGACACCTGAACCACCAGCGTCACCTTCGGTTCGGCGGCGGCCGCGGCATCGAACTCCGGCCACGATGCGTCCGCGAGCAGACCGCGCGACCCGAGACGTTCCCACATCTCCTCGCACAGGTGAGGCGCGAGCGGGTTGAGCAGCTTGACCAGCGCGTGCACGGCGTCATCCCATTGCGCATCGCGGGCGCCACCGCCCTGCAGGTAGTCCTGCATCGTGTTCGCGAGCTCCATCAAGAACGCGACGGCTGTGTTGAAGCGCAGCGAGTCGTAGTGCTCGGTGACCCGCCCGACCGTCTGCGCGACCTTCCGCCGCAGCACCGCGGCATCGACCGCGGAAACCGAACCTGCGGTTGCGTCCGCGACGATCGATTCCGGTTCGAGCACCAACCGCCACACACGCTGAAGGAACTTCACGACGCCGTTCAGCCCGGCTTCGTTCCACTCGACGTCTTCTTCGGGCGGCCCGATGAACATCTCGTAGACGCGGCCCGCGTCCGCGCCTTGTTCCGACGACAGCTGCGCGATCGACACGCCGTTGCCCGCCGACTTCGCCATGACCTGGCCGAACCGCTTGACCATGCCCTGGTTGAAGAGCCGCTTGAACGGCTCGGTGACGTCGAGCATTCCGGCGTCGTGCAGGACCTTCGTGAAGAACCTCGAGTAGAGGAGGTGCAGGATCGCGTGCTCGATTCCGCCCGTGTACTGGTCGACGGGCATCCAACGGTTGGCGAGCTCGGGGTCAAATGCCTGGGTGGCGTCGTGGGGCGACGCGTAGCGCAGGAAGTACCACGACGAGTCGATGAACGTGTCCAACGTGTCGGTCTCGCGGCGCGCGTCCTCGCCTCCGATCGGACATTTCGTCCGGTACCAGTCGGGCTGCTCGGCCAGCGGCTTGTACTCCTTCGGCAGCACGACGGGCAACTCGGCGGCGGGGACCGGAACGATGCCGTGCTGCGGGCAGTACACGATCGGGATCGGCGCCCCCCAGTAGCGCTGGCGAGAGATCAACCAGTCGCGCAACCGGTACTTGACTGCGCGCTTACCCACGCCGCGCTTCTCGAGGTCGTCGACGATCCGCTCGAACGCGACGGTCGAGTCGAGCCGGTCGTAGCCGTTGCTGTTCACCATCGTGCCGGGACCGAGGTACGCCTCGCGCAGCAGCTTCTGCGGGCCCGTCGGCGGCGCGATCACCTCGCGGATCGGTAGGTCGTAGCGCTGCGCGAACTCGAAGTCACGCTCATCGTGCGCGGGCACGGCCATGATTGCCCCGGTGCCGTAAGTCATCAGCACGTAGTCGGCGACCCAGATCGGGATCTTCTCGTTGTTGACCGGGTTCACTGCGAATCCGCCGGTCGCCACGCCGCTCTTCTCGCGCTCGGTCGACAGCCGCTCGATCTCCGTCTCCTTGCGCGCCTTCTCGACGTATTCCCGGACGCGCGCGCGGTGCTTGTCGGTGGTGATGCGCTCGACCAACGGATGCTCCGGCGCAAGCACCATGAAAGTCGCGCCGAACAGCGTGTCCGGACGCGTCGTGTAGATCCGAACCGAATCGCCGGGAAGACCGTCGATTGCGAAATCGACCTCCGCGCCGGTGCTGCGCCCGATCCAGTTGGTCTGCATCACGCGGACCTTCTGCGGCCAGCCGTCGAGCGTGGCCAGGCCGTCGAGGAGGCGGTCGGCGTAGTCGGTGATCTTCAGGAACCACTGCTCGAGGTCGCGCTTTTCGACCTCGACGTCGGGATGACGCCAGCAGCGGCCGTTGATGACCTGCTCATTGGCAAGCACCGTCTTGTCGACGGGACACCAGTTGACCGGCGC
>DASSLJ010000131.1:0-3061 GCA_035689585.1 Candidatus Dormiibacterota bacterium | reverse complement strand
GTGACAGGCCGATCATCGCCCTGACCGCCAAGGCAATGAAAGGAGACCGCGAGAAATGCATCGAAGCGGGAGCATCCGATTACATAGCCAAGCCGATCAACAACGCAGACCTGCTTTCCATGCTCAAGTCCTGGTTGGAGAGGTGAGCCGGAGTGAGGCGGCAGCGCTCCGGTTGGACCGGGTCGCCACGGAGATCGAGGATGTCGAGGTCCGGCTGCTTCTCGAAGGCATCCGGCTTTGTTACGGCTACGACTTCCGCGAATACGCGCTGAGCCCCTTGCGTCGCGCCCTGGCCACCGCCATGGCGCGGGAGAACGTGCGCACGGTCTCCGCATATCAGGACCGAGTGCTGCATGACGCCGGCTGCATGCAGCGCTTCCTCGGCCTTGTCGGCGTCAACGTCACCACGATGTTCCGCGATGCGGAGCTGATCCAGTGCTTCCGCGACGAGGTGATTCCGCTCCTCCGTACGTATCCGTCTTGCCGGATCTGGGTCGCAGGCTGCGCCACCGGCGAGGAGGTGTACTCCCTTGCCGTGCTGCTGCGCGAGGACGGCTCCCTTCCACGGAGCACGATCTACGCGACCGACCTCAACGAGGACATGCTCGCCGTCGCACGTCTCGGCACGTACGCGCTCGAGCGCATGCGTCGCTTCGACGACTCCTACCAGGAGAGCGGCGGCAAAGGCGCTCTGTCGGATCACTATTCGGTCATCGGCCGGTCGGCCCGGTTTCACCCCGAGGTTCAGGCGAACATCACATGGGCCCGCCACAACCTGGTCAGCGACGGCTCGTTCAACGACTTCCACCTGATCGTCTGCGCGAACGTGTTGATCTATTTCCGCGACTCGCTCCAGGAGCGAGCGCACCGCCTGTTCTACGACAGCTTGATTCGCGGAGGGTTTCTCGCCCTTGGCAAGCGCGAGTCACTCCTTCACTGTCCGGACCGCGACCACTACGAGCGGGTGCGGGACGGGGTGAACCTGTTTCGCAAGATGCGATGGTGACCAAGCAGCAGCGGCCGACCGGGTCCTCGCACGAAATCGCGGCCGAGCCGCCGTCGAGGGCCAAGGTCAACATCCTCGTCGTCGACGACGACGCGACCAAGCGATTCGCGCTGCGCACGATCCTGGCGCCGCTCGAGGAAAACGTCATCGAGGCATCGTCCGGGGCCGACGCGCTTCGCCAGCTGCTCCGCAACGAGTTCGCGGTCGTTCTCCTCGACGTGCGCATGCCGATCATGGATGGATTCGAGACGGCGCAGCTGATCCGCCAGCGCCCGCGTTCGGAGCTCACGCCGCTCATCTTCGTCACCGCACTCGACCAGGCGGAGACGGACATGGGCCGCGGTTACAACCTCGGCGCCGTCGATTTCGTCTTCGCGCCGGTCGTTCCCACGATCATGCGCGCGAAGGTCACCGTCTTTGTCGACCTCTACCGCGCGCAGCAGGAGCTCCGCCGGTACCGAACGCAGCTGGAAACGCTGGTCGAGGAGCGGACGATCGCGCTCACGGCTATCAACCGCGAGCTGGAGGCGTTCAGCTACTCGGTGTCGAACGACCTGCGGGCGCCGCTGATCGCCTTCGACGGCATGAGCAGCACGCTTCTGGACAAGTACGGCCGGCGGCTGGACCCGGAAGCGACCGAAACGCTGAAGAAGATGCGCGAGGCCAGCGCACGGATGACTTCGGTTTTCGACGGCCTGCAGATGCTGTTTCGACTCACCAGCGGCGAGATCCGACGCGAGGAGGTTGACATCACCGCGATGGCGACCGCGATCGCGGAAGAGGCGCGATCCGGCGACCTTGGAAGCCCGACCCAGGTCGAGATCCAGCCGGGCATTGTGGCTTCGGGCGACCGCCGGCTGGTTCAGATACTCCTGAGCAACCTGATGAACAACGCGTGGAAGTTCAGCCGGTCGAAGCCCAAACCCGAAATCGTGGTGGGCCGCGAGGTGGTGGATGGCGAGGCGCGCGTCTTCGTCAAGGACAACGGCGTCGGTTTCGACATGATCGACTCGCACCGCCTGTTCGGCGCCTTCCAGAGGCTGCACAGCCAGAGTGAGTTTCCGGGCGCCGGGATCGGGCTGGCCACGGCGCGCCGGATCGTCAACCGCCACGGCGGCAGGATCTGGGGCGAGGGCGCCCTGGGCGAGGGAGCGACCTTCTACTTCGTTCTCTAGGCCCGGCTCCCCGGATTGGCGCGCCAATCCGTGCTTTCGGACCGTTCCGAGCCCTGATATCCCGGCCGAACAGAGGAGTTGACGCCGATTCAGGCGTTCTCCAATTGAGATGCACGCCCGCCGTGCGTTGTTTCGCCGTGTCCTCACGCTCGTCTGGGCGAGCTGCCTGGTCGTCGGCCTGGTGCTCATGGCCGAGTTCGGCTACGGCATGTGGAAGGGGGTCGCCGAGCAGCAGCACCTCAACCAGGTATGGGGCCACGAGCTCGCTGCGCCGCGGCCGCCGGCGAGGGCGATCGACGCGAACTTGAAGCGACCGGTCGACGGCGTCGACTTCGCCATCCGCATCCCGAAGCTGAACTACTACGCCGCGATCCGGGAAGGCGTGGACAGCGGCGTCCTCTACGCGAGCCCAGGCCACTACCCCGACACGCGCTGGCCCGGCGACCCCGGAACGGTCGGTGTAGCGGCGCACAACGTTTACTGGATCAACTTCCCTCAGCTCGTCAAAGGCGATGAGATCGACCTCGAGACGAGATACGGAACCTATCGCTACCGGGTTGTCGGCACAGAGATCGTCAACCCCGACAACCGGACGGCGCTGGTCACCGACTCCAACGGGTACCACCTGACCCTGACGACGTGCTGGCCGCTGTGGGCCGGCGCGTTTGCGACCCAGCGCTACATCATCCACACCGACCAGTTCTGGCCAGTGGCGGAGCGGCCCGCGTACACGTAAACCTGGGTTTAGCGCGCCTCCAGGTGGAGGTCGATGAGGGGCGCGCCCGGCTGATTGCCGATGACGAAGAGCACGGTGCCCTCGGCGACCCAGATCGTGAGCGTCTGCGTGCCGTTGACGAAGTTGCCGTTGCCGGCCAGCCTG
>DASSLJ010000130.1:0-8749 GCA_035689585.1 Candidatus Dormiibacterota bacterium | reverse complement strand
GAGTGGATGAGCATCAGCCCGTTGGCGGCGCGGCGCACCGTCGTCAGGGCGCTCGCGACTCCGTCGGAATCGGAGATCACGGCAGTCGCCCCAGCCTCGATCGCGTTGAGCATCGCGTGCTCGGCCCCGTTGCGCAGCAGCGCGATCAGCGCGGTCGACGGGCTCGCGCGGCGGATCGTCGCCGCAACGTCGATCGCCGATGGGAGGTCGACGCGAAAGTCGATGATCGCGACTTCCGAGCGCAGTCCCGCCACGCGCCGCGCCGAATCCGGCCGGCAGTCGATCTTGCCGACGACGACCATGTCTGGCTGATCGTTTACGAGTATTTCTAGCGCGTCGCCGATGAGCCGCTGGCTCTGCACGATCAGGACATGTATGAGTTGTGTGACGCGAGCCGGTTCCTCGGTTGGCCGGACGATGTCGACGGCGACCGTCATCTCCATCAAACCCGCTTCAAAACACCGGAAACCGGCATATGACGCACCGTGTCTAATCCTGTGTCGAAAGGTTCAGATCTCTCGTCACCCGTGGTGTGGTCGTTAGACCGATCCTTGATTCGTGTTTACACGAGGTCCGTCCGTGACGTCGGTCGCCTAGCGAGGTTCACAGCAGAGATGGCGAACACGCCCAACTGGATTGCGCTCGACAGATCCCAGCAGCCGGCTCCGCACGCGGACGTCCTCATCGTCGAGGACGATGCTGCGATCGCGGACATGTACGCGTTGGAGCTGAGCATGGCCGGCCTGAGCGTCCGCGTCGCTTCTTCGGGTGAGTCAGCCGTCGTCGACGCGGTCGTCGAGGCGCAACAGAACGCCGGCTACGGCGTGATCGTTCTCGACCTCGAACTGCCGGGCATGAGCGGGTGGACGACGCTCGACGAGTTGCGCCAGCACGCCGAGACCGCAAACGTTCCAGTGATTCTCTTGTCGAATTCCACCGTCGACGTGGACGAAGTAGCGAGTCACGGCGCGTCCGAATGGCATGCGAAATACCGGACGACGCCAAGCCAGCTGGTGGACTACGTGCGCCGCCTGCGACTCAACGCCGCGTGACGTAAATCCGAGGGGGAACACCGGGGTGCGCTCGACGAGGGAGGCCAAGTGGGAACGGCGGTCCAGTTCGTAGAGGAGACATCTTGGAAGAGGTCGACCATTACAGCATTGGCGAAGTCGCCGCCCTCCTGGGCGTGTCGCCGCATGCGATCCGGGCCTGGGAGCGCCGCTACGGCATCCTGAGCCCCGAGCGCGGGCTCAACCGTCACCGGCGTTACCGCGCTGAAGACATCGAGTTTCTGCGCGACGTCAAGCGGACTGCGGACGTCAACGGCACGTCTCTGCGTCTGGCGCGCGAGATCGTCAACGGGTCGGTCGAGCTGTCCACCGGCACGGCTGCCATGACGCGGCCAAGCCCCGTCGACAACCCCGCCGCGGACAGCCCGCTGTCTCCAGACGTGTGGCGCGCCGTCGGCGATGCGGTGCCCAACCTGATCATGCTGCTCAACGCCGACGGGGTGGTGGTCGAGGCTAATGTCGCGGTCGCCCGCCTTCTCGGTGTCGTGCGGCAGCGGATCGCCGGACGAAAGTTCATCGGGCTCGTCGATCCCTTCGACCGCGCGAAGGCTTCGATGCTCTACCGGCCGCACCTGCGCTCGTTGACATCGTGGGAGCTGAACATCGTGACGGGCGACACCACGAAGCTGTTTTCGTTCAGCTCCTGGCCGGTTGTTGCGGGCGAGACCACATACCTCGTGGTCATCGGGTACGAGATGTTCACGCCGAATCACAGGACGGGCTCCCGTGCGCGCGCGGTGAGCCCAAGCGTTCGCGGTGTGAGCGGATCGGGCGCCTTCCATGTGCTGCAGGGGCTGTTCGACCATCTGCCGGTCGGTGTCGCCGTGGCAACGGTGGGCGCCGAGCCGCGAATCGTCTACGCGAACATGGGCTTCAACACGCAGTTGCACCTGCCCGCCGGCGGCCTCCTCGGCTGGCGCGTGGCCGATGTGCTCGGAGAACGGCTTGCAAGGGACGGCCTGCTTGCCAATGCGCAAGGCACCTGGAGTCGATCGCGCAGGGCGACCCGAACGGTCATCGTGAACGCGAGCCATGAATTGCGCACGGTTGTCGTTCGGCCGATGTTCTCCGCCAACGACGCCGTGACGAGCGCCTTGATCGTCGTCATGGCGGATCCGTCAGCTACGAATGATGGGGCTGCAGGAACCTCCAGTAACGGGAACGGTCGCGTAGCGATCTGAGCAAAGGTTCCTGTATGTCGAAGATCCGGTCGATCAGATCGGTGATCGAAACGGCCTGCGCGTTTTCGACTCCCTCACTCTCGAGTGCCGTCGCCATCGAGCGAGGCACGCGAACTGCGTCGCGAAGGTTCAGCTCTTCCAGCTGTCCAAGCAAGCTGTCGAGCCGGCGCAGCCGGAGACGCGGCCGGTCGTCCCAGTATTGTTCAACCCCCACGTCGCCAACGTAAACGTCGGGCGCCACGGTGCGGGGCAAGCGTGGCCGGATAGTTCGACAAACACTTGGACTACCTCTGACGCGCGCGGCCCAGGTTACCGACCACGACGGCGATAACCGTGACGAGATACAGCTGACCGATGAGCGCTTCGCTGACAGCCAGCGCCTGAGCGACCGATGATCCTGGAGTGAAGTCGCCGTAGCCGACCGTGCACAACGTTATGAAGCTGAAGTAGGTGTACTGACCGGAGCTCGGTTCGGCGACCTGGGCAAAGAACGTCTGGCCCGTGATGTTGCTGACGATCGAGTCGCACACCGCATAGAAGAGGCCGATCACGAGATACACCGAGATGGCCGCCAACATCGTCTGAACGTTGACGACCAGGCTGCGTCGAATTCGGATCGCGATCGTCAGCGGCAGCGCCACGAGCAGCATTCCGTCCACGATTCCCGCGGCCAGGCGCGCGGCGTCGTGCGGCAAGCCGGCCAGCACCACGGACACCACGACTGCAAACATGATCGCCAGCGTCAGGACCGCCCTCGTTCTCGACGCGGCCAGCGCCAGCAGCAGCGCGCCTCCTTCGCATGCACTGACCACGACAAACGCCCATCGCGCCGGCGAGGCGAGGATGTTGACCGCGATGGCGAACGCCAGGAGGCCGACGACGAGGCCGTAGCTTGCCTCTGCCGACATCGCAAACGGCGCGGTTGCAGGGAGGCGCAGCCGTCGCGAAAGACCGAAGCTCATTGCGCGACGGCCGTCATCGCCGGCCCGCTGTCAGCCGGCGAGTACCTGTGCCTTCTGCGCCTCGAACTCCACCGGCGTGAGGATCCCCTGGTCCCTGAGCGACGCGAGCTCCTTCAACTGGTTGATCTTCTCGTCCTGCGAAGGCGGGGGCGGTGGTGGCGCGGCGTAGACGACTTGCTGGGGGGCCGGCTGTTGCGCTTCCTGTTCGGCCCAGCGGTTCGCCTGACGGCGTGACACGCGGTTGGAGACCGCGGTGGCCGTTCCGGCGACCACGGCGGTTCGAGCGACGCCTCGGACTAGACCCATTTCAATCTTCTCCCTTCGACTAGCGGGCGGGCGATGCCGCTTCCGCCGCGTCGAGTGCGGCGACCAGCGACTGGACGGGGATGCGCCCGCTTGCGACCAACATCGCGCCTCCGCGGCGCAGCGAAGTCGCCAGAGGCGCGGCCCAGCGATTCTCGTAAACGATCATGCCCGCGGTGCTGCCGGCCTCGACCACATTGGCGACCGCGCACAGGTCCTCGTCGTCGACGATCCCGGACGACGCGCCTTCGAACACCTTGAGCGCTTCACCATCGGTGTCACCGCGCTCAGTGAGCTCCATGCGGACAAACGAGCCGTCCGGCAGCTTCCTGATGAACACGAGATCGAGAATCCGAACGATCCCCTTATCGACGAGGTCGACGAGCAACGGCAGGCCTTCGCCATTCATACGTCCGCCCGGGAACTCGACGACCATGTAGTCGACCGGCCCCATTTCCCTCATGTCAACCGACACTTGATCCTCCTATGGCGTAAGGCGAAGTCACATTCGCCATACGGCCTTGCATTGGTCGCAGACGCGCATCGACAAGCCGGGGATGTACGCGGCCGAGCGGCACCCACACTCGGGGCAGCGCGGCGCGTGGCGGTCCAGCATCGCCAGCGTGAAACATGCGAAAGCCGCCGTCAGAGCCAGCGAGACCGTCACCACGTTTTGCGATGCTCCACCAATTCGGAAGTTACGGCTGCAAGCCGGACACCCCTCGACCGCACGGTTGCTCGCTTCGACGGAAGGCTAGACGGCCACGTGGCGCGGTCGACACTTGTCGAACCATTTGTCGGCGACCGGCCGTACGTCCCGCGGTGACAGCGCCGACGCGGGCCTATGTTCGCAATCGATGCTGCTGGCCATCCCACGGTTCGTGTGGATGCTGGCGATGGCGTCGGGGGTGGCGGCGCTCTTCGCCGGCGCGGATCTCTTCATCACGACGTGGAGCGACCGCGGCGTGCCGGCTATGACCATCACGATTTGCCGGGCGACCGACGTGCCGCAGCATCCGTATCAAGCGGCCAACGTCCGCATCGCGCCGGATGGTTCGCTGCCTCGAGACGTCGATCCAGCGCGGGACGTCGTGCCCCCCTACTCGTACAGCGGCACCGATTACGCCGGCGTGAACTGGTCGTCGCAGGGCCAGACGCTGTGGTATGCCGGCTGCCAGGCGACGGGCAAATCGCTTGCCGTTTCGGTGACAGCGCCCACGCCGTCGACGGCCGCGCTGTCCGACGGGCCCGGGACGTCGCAGCCCCTGGTCGATCTGCCGCCGCAGGCGGCCGTGCTGCACGGAGGGACCCGTGCCGTCGCGGCGGGCGTGATGTTGATCGGCGTTTTGATGATCGGCGTCGGAGCCATCGCCGCCTCAGCCAGACGCGAGCGCCGCCACGTCGTCGCACTGTCGAGTGATTTGTCTACGTATCGGAAAACGGCGATTCGCCCGCACGATTCGCGACAGTAGGCTCGGCTTCGGCGGGTCGAGGGTGTCCGCCTCACTTCCGCCGTGCAAGGAAAAGGGGATGAAGGGATGAATCGGACCTCTCGGACGCCGGGCCGGACACTTCGAATCGCGGTCGAGATCCCAACCCCTCCGCACCTCAATCACCTCGTGAGCCTGGAGGAGATCGATCACTGGCTGTCGAAGTATCGCGAGCTGGTGAAGTCGGTCGAGGGCAGCGCGCACGAGCAGATCTCGGCCGTCATGTCGCGACTCGAAGCACACCATCGGCAGAGGCGAGCGGAGTTGTCGTGATGGCCGCCGTTCAAGAGCTACCAAGGGCCGATCTGCGCCCGAAGCGAATCCGCAATTTCGTGAAGCCGCTGCTCGTCAAGCCGAATTCGAAGGTCCGCTTGCCGCAGTCATTCGACCCAGCATTCACCGCCGGTCTGAGCTCCGAAGACGGCGTCGGCGCTCAGGAAGTGCTGCGTCAGGGTGTCGAGCTCCTTGCCGACTACCAGGACCGGCTCGCGGCACAGAACCAGCACGGTTTGCTCATCGTGCTCCAGGCGATGGACGCGGCCGGCAAGGATGGAACGATCCGGCACGTCATGAGCGGGGTCAACCCGCAAGGCGTCGACGTAGTCAGCTTCAAGGTGCCGTCGACCGAGGAGCTCGACCATGACTACCTGTGGCGCTACGCGCGCCGGCTGCCGGAGCGTGGAAAGATCGGGATCTTCAATCGCTCCTACTACGAAGAGGTCCTCGTGGTCAGGGTTCACCCTGCATTGCTGGAGCGTCAGCATCTTCCAGAAGACGGTGCCGACGCCGACATGTGGCGTCGCCGTTTTCGGGAGATCAACAACTGGGAGCGCTATCTGACGGACAACGGATTTCACATCGTCAAGCTGTTCCTGAACGTCTCCAGGGAGGAACAGCGCAAACGCTTCCTCTCGCGGATCGACGAGGAAGAGAAGAACTGGAAGCTCTCAGCGGCAGACGCGCAGGAACGCCAGTACTGGGATGACTACCAGGCCGCATTCTCGGAGATCCTGAGCAACACGAGCACCGAATGGGCGCCGTGGTACGTGATCCCGGCGGACCGGAAGTGGTTTGCGCGCATCGCCTCCGCGGCCGTGATCGCCGATGCACTGATCAAGATCGATCCTCAGTACCCGGCGATCACCGGCGCCGCGAAGTCGGCGCTGAAAGAAGTCCGTCGCCAGCTCGAGTCGGAGCCGGCGCACGAGCACAAGAAGCGCGGCCGCAACCACGCCGGCCGGCGACGTTCCGCTAACGGCTCCTAGTCGCGGGGGCTGTCTTCGATCTCGGCGAGATCGATCGCGAGCCCGAGCGCCCTCACGATCTTGCCGAGAGCCGACACCACGTGTGGGGTGCCCACGATCGGCGCAATCGCGATGAGCACGTCGCGCGCCGCCTTCTCGTCGATCCCAACTTCCTTGGCCGCGGCCAGGTTCATCAGGTACGACGCGGGCGGGGCGTCGACGCCGACGAGCGCCGCAAACCGCACGAGCATGAGCGTGCGAGCGTCCAGGTCCGTCGCAGCGATCGATTCCGCGGTCATGGTTCCGATGAGGTCTAGAACGGGCGTTTCTGTCGAGTGAGTGGCCATGTGATCTCCTCGTTGAGCTTTTGTAATCACCATGCACCGGGGCAGCCTTTCCAAACGAGTTCGGCTCGATTGGGTTCGACAAGTGCTTTAAAGCGGCGGCCCGGTCTGCATCCAGCATTCGTCTAGGCGGGCGTCGGATACGGCTGGCTAAGCCGGCGGTTCGGTCGTACCGTCCGAATGGACGCGAGTTGAACCTTTTGCGCGCGCTTGCACTCATGGGGGCGGCTGCCGTGATGATGTGCTCCGCGCCCGTGGCCGGAACGTCCTCGACGACGCCCGCTCCGTCAGCGTCGCCGACCGCAGCGGCTGCGCACGGCGCGCAGGATTTCACGACGGTCGTCCGCAACGTCGCACCGTCGATCGTCCTCATCGAATCGTCGAGCGGGCTCGGGTCCGGCGTCGTCTACGACCAGTCGGGCGACATAGTCACGAACGCGCACGTGGCCGGCACATCCGGCACGTTCACGGTCACGACGGCCGACGGAAAGCGATACTCGGCCACACTGCTCGGTGCATACCAGCCAAGCGACGTCGCCGTCATCAAGGTTGCGGCGAGCGGGCTCAAACCGGCGACGTTCGGCGACTCGAGCAAGCTCGAAGTTGGCGAGCAGGTGCTCGCGATGGGCAACCCGCTCGGCTATCAAAGCAGCGTCACCGACGGCATCGTGAGCGGCCTCGGGCGCACGGTCTCGGAACCGGACGGCGCCGTGCTCACGAACGTCGTCCAGACGAGCGCCGCGATCAACCCCGGCAACTCCGGCGGCGGACTGGTCAACCTCGAGTCGCAGGTCGTGGGCGTCCCCACGCTCGTGGCGGTCGATCCACAGATCGGCGGAGCCGCACCGGGCATCGGCTTCGCGCTGCCGAGCAACACCGTGACCGACTACGCCAATCAGATCATCAAGAACGGCAAGGTCGTCAACACGAACCGCGCGTACCTGGGCGTGCAGGTCGGAGACGTCACCTCAGGTGGTGCGATCGTGTTGAAGCTTGCGCCCGGAGCACCTGCCGAATCGGCAGGAGTGCACGTTGGCGACATCATCACGGCAGTGAACGGACACGCCGTCGCGAATGCATCCGCCCTGCAGGCGGCCATCGCCAACATGTCGCCCGGGTCGGCCGCTTCGCTCACCATCGATCGCAACGGCCAGACCGTGACGGTCGACGTCACACTGGGCACGCTGCCGGCGGCCTGACGCGTCGTTTAGTCGGTCACGCTTCCGGAATGCGCCTGACGACGCACCTGAATCCGATGTGGCACGCCGAGGTTCCGCCGTGCTGGCCGAATCGCGCCGCGGGCCGGTAATGGCGGCATCGCTCGGAACAAAGGAACGAACCTCCCTTGATCACCTTCAACTCCGCGACGGCACCGTCGTCGAGCGTGGACTCCAGGACCGGCGCGCAGCAAAACGGTATGGATTCGGGAAAGGGTGAATAGACGTCACTGGTCCACTCCCAGACATTGCCGATCATGTCGTAGAGCCCGAAGCGGTTCGGGCGAAACGACTGCACCGGCGACGTCCAGAAGTAATTGTCAGAAAGAAGGTTCTGCCACGGAAAGTCGCCCTGCCATGTGTTGGCGTTGATGCGACCGTGCGGCGCGAGCTCGTCCCCCCATGCGTAAGACTTGCCATCGAGGCCGCCGCGGGCTGCACGCTCCCATTCGGCCTCCGTCGGAAGGCACTTCCCTGCCCAGCGGGCATACGCGTCGGCGTCGGCCCATGACACGTGGACGACCGGATCGTCTTCGCAGCCGATGACGTTCGACGTCCGGCCGGCCGGAGATGACCACGACGCGTCGGGCGCCTTGCGCCAGAGCTCCGGCAGCTCGAAAGTCCGGGTCCGGCGGCCAACCGGCCGGAAGACCAGCGGACCAGGCATCGCTTCATCCAGCTCCGCCGCGGTCTTGTATCCGGTCGCTTCTGTGAACCGCCGGAAGTCACGTACGGTGACCGGGCGCCTGTCGATCCAGAAGCCGGAGACATGGGCCTCATGCTGTGGGCGCTCTTCGGGACCGAAGTCGTTGGAGCCCATCAGAAAAGTCCCGCCCGGAACCCACCGCATGTCCTGAGGGGCCATCAAGTGCTTCAGACGGCGGTGAGGCTGGCGCCTAGCGGCGCCGAGATCCGAGGTTCCGGCGCCAGCGCGATTC
>DASSLJ010000129.1:0-5592 GCA_035689585.1 Candidatus Dormiibacterota bacterium | reverse complement strand
TCTTGGGTCCGAAGTGCGGCTCGGCCTGGATCAGCGAGTCGATATATCGAAACCTGTCGTAGCGGTGCTGCATCAATTGCGCCGCCGTCTGATCCAACAGCGGCTGCATGTGCCGCCACAAAGCTTCGTCGAGTGCCATCGCGGCGGCGTCGTAGTCCGCGCTTGCGCTGCCTTTCGGCTCGGGAACGACCTCTTCCACGACGCCCATGGCGAGGATCTCACGCGACGTGAGCTGCAGCTGCTCGGCCGCCTCGACCTTCCGTGAGTTGTCGCGCCACACGATCGACGCGGCCGCTTCCGGCGACGCGACGGAATAGATCGAGTTCTCGAGCATGATCACCCGGTCGGCCACGCCCATCCCGAGCGCCCCGCCACTGCCGCCCTCGCCGATCACCGCGGCGACGATCGGCACCGAGATCTCGAACCACTCCATGATCGCCGTCGCAATCGCGGCCGCGATGCCGCGTTCCTCCGCGCCCGCGCCCGGATAAGCGCCGGGAGTGTCGATCAACGAGATGATCGGAAAGCCGAACTTCGCGGCATGATGCGCGAGCCGCAGCGCCTTGCGGTAGCCCTCGGGATGCATCATTCCCCAGTTCCGCGCGACGCGCTCCTTGAGGCTTCTGCCTTTCTGGTGGCCGAGAAACAGGGTCGTGCGGTCGTGCCACGTGCCGATTCCGCCAAGCAGCGCCGGGTCGTCGGCGGAGATGCGGTCGCCGTGCAGCTCGATGAAATCGGGCGCGAGGCGGCGGACGTAGTCGAGCGAATACGGCCGGTCCTGATGACGCGCGAGCTCGACGATCTCCCAGACGCTCATGGGTACATCTCCAACAGATGGGCGAGCAACGGTCGGAGCTCGTTGCGCGGCACGACCATATCGACCTGGCCGTGCGCGAGCTGGAATTCGGCGCTCTGGAATCCCGGCGGCAGATCGGCGTAGGTCGCCTGCTTGATCACGCGCGGCCCCGTGAATCCAATCGCGGCGCCGGGCTCGGCGATGTTGATGTCACCCAGCAGCGCGAGAGAGGCGGCGGTGCCGCCAAACGTCGGGTCGGTGAGGATCGAGAAGTACGGCACGCCGGCCCGGTGCAGGTTGCCGACGGCCGCGTTGACCTTTGCGAGCTGCATCAGCGCGAGCACGCCTTCCTGCATGCGCGCGCCACCGGAAGCGGATACGAGGACATAAGGCAGACGGTTCGAGGCGGCCTGTTCCATCCCGCGCGCGAGGCGCTCGCCCGCGACGATCGACAGCGTCCCTCCGACGAAACCGAAATCGAATGCTGCAAGCCAGATCGGCCGGCCCGCAAGGGTGCACGTGCCCGTGCGCACGGCCTCGTTCAAACCTTCGTCGATGAGCGTCTCCACCGTTTCCTGGTAGCGCTTGGGAACGGTCCAGTTGAGCAGGTCATGGGAGCGGACGTCAGCCCACCGCTCGTGCCACGAACCGTGGTCGGCGATCAGCGGGATCCACACGTCGGCCCCGAGCCGGAAGTGGTGGCCGCAGTTCGTGCACACGTAGTTGTGCGCGCGCAGCTCGTCGCCGTCGAGCCCGATGCCACATCCCGGACAGTTCGACGGCAGCAGAATGAGCGGCAGCTCATCGCCCTGGATCGCGACCTCTTCGCGGTGACGTTCGATGATGGCCACGGTTAGAGACTCAGACCTCCGTCGACCGCGATGACCTGGCCGGTGATGAAGCCGGCCTTTTCGCTGCACAGAAACGCGACTGCCGAGGCGACCTCTTCGGCCGTCGCTTCGCGCTTGATCGGGCTCATCTTCACGAGCTCGCCCACCATCTCATCGGTGAGCGAGTTGGTGGTCAGCTCCGTGCGTACGTATCCCGGCGCGACCGCGTTGCACGTGATGTTGCGCGAGCCATACTCGCGCGCCACGGATTTGGTGAATCCGATGAGCCCCGCCTTCGCCGCAGCGTAGTTCGTCTGCCCCGCGTTACCCGTCAGTCCCACGATCGACGAGATGTTCACGATGCGGCCCCAACGCGCGCGCATCATGCCGCTCATGATCGCAGCCTTCGTCGTGGCGAAGGCCGACAACAGGTCCGTGCGGATCAGGTCCTCCCAGTCCGGCGGAGACATCTGGATCAGCAGCTTGTCGCGCACCGCGCCGGCGTTGTTGATGAGCACGTCGACCCTCCCGACCGCCTTGACCATCGCCTCGACCTGCGTCGGATCGCTGACGTCGGCCTGATGTGCCGTGGCATTCGGAAGCGATGACGCCGTTTCCTCGGCGGCGGCTTTGTCGGAGCGGTAGTTCACAACCACGCGCGCGCCCATTCCCGCCAGCGCCTGGCTGATCGCGCGACCGATGCCTTTACCGCCCCCGGTGACGAGAGCGGTTTTCCCGTCCAGGTCTCCCATGGATCAGGTCGTCGCCGTCTCGGCGAAATCTACGAACAGCTCTTCCGCGTTCCAGGTGTCGACGCCGGGGATGTGCTTGGCGGCGAGGCTCGCGAGCACGCGGCCAGGTCCGAGCTCGACGACGGTGCGAACCTTCATCGCACGCATCGACACCATCGTCCGCGCCCAGTCGACCTGACGCAGCATCTGCAACCGCAGTTCCTCCTGCAGCGCCGCCACAGTACGCAGCGCTTCGCCCGACGCGTTGGCGAGGATCGGGATCGACGGCGCATTCAGGGGCAGCAAGTCGACGGCCTTGCGGAATGCGGCGGCCGCGGCCTCCATGAGCGGCGTGTGTGCCGCCAGCGGGATGGTGAGGATGAGCGCGCGACGGGCGCCCGCGGCGACGGCGAGCTTTTCCGCTTCGTGCACGGCGGGCATCTCGCCCGACAGGACGAACTGCACGTCGGCGTTGCGGTTGGCCACCCACAGGTTGCCCAGCTCCGAGGCCTGCTGACGGATGCGCTCGACCTCGGCCTCCTTGAGTCCGACGATCGCGACCATCCCGACGTGCTCCCCGGCGGCCTCGGCCATGACGCGGCCGCGCTCCTTGACCAGCAGCAGCGCCGTCTCCCACGGGATCGAGCCGGCCGCCGCGAGCGACGCGATCTCGCCGAGGCTGTGGCCGGCCGTGACGCTGACGTTCTCGAGCCCGTAGCTCTCGCGCCAGACCTCGTACGCGGCCCAGCAGACGGTCATCACGCACGGCTGGATCACGTCGGTGCGGTTGAGCTCTTCGACCGGACCCTCGAAGCAGAGCTTGCGCACCGGCATGTCGAGCAGCGCTTCCGCACGCTCGAACACTCGCCGCGCCGCCGGGTAGCGGTCGTAGAGGTTCTTGCCCATGCCCGGCTTCTGCACGCCCTGCCCGGGAAAGAGAAGCGCGATGGGTCCGGAGAGCTTGATCAATTCATCACCACGTCATTCGCTGTCAGGCCCACTTCATGAGGGTTGCGCCCCAAGTGAGGCCCGACCCAAAACCAGCCAGCAAAACATGGTCGCCGCTCTTGACGCGGCCTTTGCGAATGGCTTCTTCCAGAGCGAGGGGGATCGACGCGCTCGAGGTGTTGCCGTATTCGTCGATGTTGATCGCCACGCGCTCGATGGGCAACCCGATGCGCCGCGCGGCGGCGTCGATGATCCGGAAGTTCGCCTGGTGCGGAACCCACAGGTCGATCTCATCGAGCGAGACGCCCGCGGCGCTGCAAACTTCCGTCGCCTGGCGGATGAAGATGTCGACCGCGAACTTGAAGACGTCGGGGCCGACCATGTCGATGTAAGGCGTCGCTTCCTTCGCCGCGTAAGCGCCCTTCTCGATGTTGCCGCACGTGACCTGCGCATATCCGCGGCCGTCAGATCCGAGACACCAGCTCTGGAAACCCGCGCCCTTCTTCACCGCCTTGACGACAGCGGCTCCCGCGCCGTCACCGAAGATCACGGCGGTGCCGCGATCGCTGAAGTCGAGCATGCGCGAGAGCACTTCCGCGCCGATGACCAGCACGGTGTCGGCACGCTCGGTCGCGATGAAGGCGTCGGCCTGCGCGAGCCCGTAGACGAAGCTCGTGCATGCGGCCAGCGTGTCCCACGCGACCGAACCCGGCGCGCCGAGCTCGTTCTGCACGCGGCACGCGACGGATGGAAACGGCCCGTCGGGCGACGAAGTCCCGACCAGGATCATGTCGAGATCCCTGGGGCTGACCTCGGCCGCCTCGAGCGCGGCGTGTGCCGCCTTCGTCGCCATCTCGAACGTCGTCGTGCCTGGCTCCGCGACATGGCGGCGGCGAATGCCCGTGCGCTCGCTGATCCATTTGTCCGACGTATCCATCATCTTCTCGAGGTCGAAGTTGGTCAGGACCTTGTCGGGCGCGTAGACGCCGACACCTGCGATCGCGCTCGGACGTCCTTTTGCGGGGAACGACCGAAGAGCCACCGCGTCGGATCGGGCTTTGTAGTTGGTCGTGATTGCCATCGGCGCTACGCCTCCAGCCGCTCGGCGGTCTTCTGCTCCAGGTAGTTCCAGAGGTCGGCGATGACCTTCATGTTCTCGAGCTGCTCGTCGGGCAGCTCGACGTCGTATTTGTCCTCGATCGCGGCGATCAGCTCGACGAGGTCGAGCGAGTCGGCCGCGAGGTCGCGCTGAAAGCTCTTGTCCATCTGGACCTGGTCCGGATCGATGCCGAGGATCTCGGCGGAGAGCTCCTGGAGCTCTCGGAAGTTGAGCTGGCTTGCCATTCGGTTCGTGTTCCTCCTACTCGCCTTTCTTGATCACGAGGGTTGCGTTGTGGCCGCCGAATCCAAACGAGTTGGAGAGGGCGACGTCGATGTTCGCCTTGCGCGCCTTGTTGGGCACGTAGTCGAGGTCGCATTCAGGATCCGGGTCGTCGAGGTTGATCGTCGGCGGCAGCAGTCCGCGGTCGAGCGCAAGCACGGTGGCCGCGGCTTCGATCGCGCCGGCGGCTCCGAGCAGGTGTCCGTGCACCGACTTCGTCGAGCTGACGGCCAGCTCGTACGCGTGCTCGCCGAAAACGGACTTGATGGCTTTGGTCTCCGCGACGTCGCCCAGCTTGGTGGACGTGCCGTGCGCGTTGATGTAGCCGACGGTGTTGGGATCGATCCCACTCGATTCGAGCGCCTGCTTCATCGCCCGCGCTGCGCCCTTGCCTTCCGGCTGCGGCGCCGTGAAGTGGTACATGTCCGCGCTCGCGCCGTAACCCGCGATCTCGGCATAGATCCGCGCGCCGCGCTGCTTCGCGTGCTCCATGTCTTCGAGCACGAACATCACCGAGCCTTCGCCCATGACGAAGCCGTCGCGTCCGAGGTCGAAGGGACGGCACGCCTTCTCCGGCTCGTCGTTGCGCTCGCTCGTCGCCTTGATCTGGCAGAACGCGCCCATCGTCAGCGGAGTGATCGTGGCTTCGCTACCGCCCGCGAGCATCGCGACGGCATCGCCGCGCTTGATGATCTCCGACGCATCGCCGATGCCGTGCGCACTCGACGCGCAGGCGCTCACGATCGCGTAGTTAGGACCGCCGGCCTGCGTGTGGATGGCGACGATGCCGGCCGCCATGTCGGCGATCATCATCGGCACGGTGAACGGGCTGATGCGCTTCGGCCCGCGCTCCATCAACGCGGTGTGGCTCTTCTCGATCTCCTCCATGCCGCCGATGCCCGAGCT
>DASSLJ010000128.1:0-3636 GCA_035689585.1 Candidatus Dormiibacterota bacterium | reverse complement strand
AGAGTCCCTTGTCCAGGATTGACCCCGACGGGCTGCACCCGACGCTGGCCGCACGGCTGCGCGCCGAGCTGGACCGCGTGCGCCCGCCGCATGGCGAGCCTCGCTACCTGACGTCTCGCGCTCCACTGCGAACGTGGCGCCTCGCACCGGTGGCTCTTGCGATCGCGTGCACGGGCATCGTCGCCCTGACCGCGTTCGCGGCGACCGGAAGCCCCAACCCCGAAGTGTGGACGAACAAGGTCCAGACCGTGATCAACCCGCCGGCCCCCAGCCCGTCGCCCGAGGAGACGCCTTCGCCGACCCAGCCACCGGTCGCGCCTGTCGCGGCGCCATCGCACGAGCCGACGGCCGAGCCCACCGAGCGGGCAGAGCCGACAAGCTCACCCCAGCACGAGTCGCCCGAACCGAGCGGCGATCACGAATCGCCCACGCCCAGCCCGTCGCCGTCCGGCGACCACTGATCCCGGACTTCCGACTCCGCGTCGGTCAGGCGTTTCAAGCGGCATGAAAAGACCAGTTCTACTCATCGTTGGCGCGGCAGCAGGGGCACTGCTCGTGGCTGCGGTGGGCGCGTCCGCCCACACCGGTTTTTCGCTGGCCCGGCTGGCGGGCGTCCAGTCGTCGGTGTCGGGGGACGAGGCGACGGGCGCTCGGACGGAGACACCGGAGCCGACCGACTCGCCGGAACCGACCGACACTCCCGAAGCCGCTCCGACTGCGGAGCCGACCGAGGCTCCGGAGCCGGCAGACACGGAGACCGAGACCGGCGACGACAACCACGCGCCACAGGCGCAGCCGACCACCTCGGGTGAGCACGAAGACGGTGGCGGCGGCCACCACGACGGAGGTGGAAGCGGCGGCGGCGACTAACTCACTCTGAACCCAAATGGGCAAAAGGGGCCGGATCTCGCGATCCGGCCCTTTTCGTATATGGGCGTTCTACTGGTATGGCTCCTTCGAAGTTCCTGGTTGCTGCGCTGGCGACCTGCCTGATCGCGATTGGGATTGCCGCGCAGACGGGCACCGTTCACCTCGCCCGACCGGCAAAGCAGACACATGCGGCGACCGTCACGCAGGCGACAGTGCCGCTCCAGGCTCCGCAGCCGCAGATGGTGCAGCCCGCGCCTGCCGTTCCTGCTCCTCCGCCGCCGGCGGCGGCGCCTGTCCAGAGCAACGGCGGCCAGGGCGACGGTGAGGGCGATGGAGGCGGCGACTGATGGGCAAGGCCTTGAACATCCTGGTCGGATCGATCGCCACCGCCATGGTGACGGCCGGAGTCGCGGCGCAAACTGGAACCGTGCGCTGGCCCAGCTTCAGCGCAACGCCCGGCGCCGGCGGCGTGCAGGCGCAGCAGGCGACGACGTCGGCGTCGCCCTCTACGGAGTCGAGCCCGTCTCCTTCACCGCAGCCGAGCCAGGTACCGGTAGCGCTCGCGCCACCGCCACCCGCGCCGCATAAGAAGAAAGGTCACTGATCGCGGCGTTTCTGCACGAACTGAAAACCAAACCGGCCCTTCACGCACAGGTGGCCCGACGTGACGCTGTGGTCGAGTGGTGACGTGACCTTGACGATCGAGTTGTCCTGCACGTGGAGCTCGAGCATGCAGCCGACGCCGCAGTAGGGACAAACGGTCTCGGTCACGGTCTGCCGCGATTCGTCCCACGTGTTCGCGGCACGCATGTCGTGCTCGCTCTTGAACATGAGCGCGCCGGTCGGGCAAACGCCGATGCAGTTGCCGCAGTAGACGCAAGCGGAGTCGGGCAGGGGCGCATCGAACTCGGTCGAGATGTGGGCATCGAAGCCGCGGCCCGCGACGCCGATCGCGAATGTGTTCTGCGCGTCGACGCCACACGCCTCGACGCACTTGTAGCAGAGGATGCAGCGCGAGTAGTCGCGCACGTAGAGGTCGTTGTCGACCTTCACCGGCGTGGCGACGGTAGCGACGCCGGCGCCGAAACGGGACGGCTCGGCGCCATATCTGTCCATCCATGCGTGGACCTGGCGTGACGTCAACGACATGTCGACCGATGACGCGAGCAGCTCGAGCACCAACCGCCGGCTGTGGCGCACGCGCTCGGAGTCCGTCTTGACCTTCATGCCCTCCTCGACCTTGCGCGAGCATGCCGGCACGAGCACGCGCGAGCCTTCGAGCTCGACGACACAGACGCGGCACACGTTGACCGGCGTGAGGTTGTCGAGCTGACAAAGCGTCGGAGTGTCGATGCCAAGGCGGCGGCATGCGTCGAGGATCGTCGTCCCGCGTCGCGCGAGAACGTCGCGTCCGTCGACGTTGATTGCGACCTCAGCCATGGAGCACCGGCAGCTCTTTCAAGCCAGATGCGATCGCGTTGGCCGCGGTCTGGCCGAGACCGCAGATCGACGCGTCGCGCATCGCCTGCGCAATGTCACTCAGCAGCATCACGTCTGAGTGGCTGTGGCCGTTGGCAAACATGCGCTCCAGGATCTCCTCCTGTCGCTTCGTCCCTACGCGGCATGGCACGCACTGCCCGCACGACTCGTCGCGGAAGAACCGCGCGATGCGGAGCAACACCTTGCGCATATCGGCCCTCTTGTCGAAGACGATCACCGAACCCGAGCCGAGCGTCGCGCCGATCGCGCGCGTGCCCTCGAACGAAAGCGGCACGTCGAGCTGATTGGCCGTTAGAAACGAACCGGCCGCGCCACCGAGGAGGACTGCCTGGACGTCGCGCGCGCCGGCCTGATCCAGGAGCGAGCGGAGCGGGGTTCCCATCCGGACGTCGTAAACGCCTGCACGCGCGACATGTCCGGAGACGCAGAAGAGCCGCGTGTCCTCGAAGGTGCCGTTGACGACGTCGAGCACGTTGACGAGCGTCTCGACGTTGTTGACGAGCGTGGGCCTTCCGAACAGACCGACCTCGACCGGGAACGGCGGCTTGTTGCGAGGCTCTCCCCTCTTCCCCTCGATGGAGTTGAACAACGCCGTCTCCTCGCCGCAGATGTACGCGCCGGCACCGCGCCGGACCTCGATGTCGATGTCCAGCAAGCCCGCGTTACGCGATGCAGCGATCGCTTTCGCCATTCGCGCGCGAGAGATGGGGTATTCGTCGCGAATGTACATGTAGCCCCGCGCGCATCCGGTGGCAAACGCCGCGATGGCCATCGCCTCCACGATCGCGAACGGATCCCCTTCCATCAGCACGCGGTCCTTGAACGTGCCCGGCTCGGACTCGTCCGCGTTGCACACGAGGTAGCGCGGAGCCGGCGCCTTCGCGACCGAGTCCCATTTGCGGCCGGTCGGAAACGCCGCGCCACCTCGCCCGACGAGGTTGGAAGCGGTCAGCAGCCGAATCACTTCGGCGCCACCGATCTGTTTTGCACGCGCGAGCGCGGCGAAGCCTCCGCGCGAGCGGTAGCTGTCGATGTCTTCCGGATCCACGGCGCCGATGCGCCGCAGCAGCCTCTCCCTCCCAAAGACGGCGGTCGCGTTCGCTGCAGGATGCGTCTCGTCGAGACTCGCCGGCGCACGGTCGCACAGCCCCAGGCAGTTGACGCCGTGGTCCGCTCGCGCGCCGGCGACCATGCAGACGATGTCGTCGCAGACGTGCACGGCGCCAGGGGCATGCGGCTCGAGCTTGAATCGCGAGTAGAAGCTGA
>DASSLJ010000127.1:0-4207 GCA_035689585.1 Candidatus Dormiibacterota bacterium | reverse complement strand
CGCTCATGTCATCCGTTTCGTGCACGAGCGCACCGGGGTCACAGCGCCGGCGATTGCGGCAGCGCCGGCAGGCGCGAGTGCCGGCGTTCGCGGGTCTGAAGTGGCTTCTAAAGCCGCGAGTGCCGGCGTTCGCGGGTCTGAAGTGGCTTCTAAAGCCGGGAGTGCCGGCGTTCGCGGGTTTGAGAGCCCGGCGCCGACCGCCGTCGCCGACCCGATCGCCGAAAGAGTCCTCGAGCTGATCGCGGAGAAGACCGGCTACCCGAAGGACATGCTGGGTCTGGACCTCGACCTCGAGGCGGACCTTGGCGTCGACACGGTCAAGCAGGCCGAGCTGTTTGCGCTGCTGCGCGAGACGTATGGATTCGAGCGCGACGAGAAGCTCCAACTGCGCGACTTTCCGACACTGGCCCACGTCATCAAATTCGTCCACGAGCGGACGCGACCGACGGCGTCGCCATCACCGGCTCCGATCTCCGAAGCCGACGCCTTTCCGCGCCGCATCCCGGTCGCCGTTCCCGCGCCGCCTCTCGACATGTGCGCATCAACACGTGTGCGCCTCGACGCCGGCGCGCGCATCGCCGTCGTTGGCGCCGGCGAAACCGCCACGCAGCTCGTCCGGCGATTGAATGAGCGAGGGTGCGAGGTCCTCCAGGTCGAGGACGCTCCTCCCTCCGACGATCTGTCGAACCGCCTGAAGGCCTGGACCGCGACAGCACCGGTGCGTGGGCTCTACTGGCTTCCCCCCTTAGAGGTCGAGCCGCCGATTGCGCGGCTGGACTTCGCGGCATGGAAAGAAGGACTGAGGCGGCGGGTCGTGCTTCTGCACGCCGCGGTGCGCGCGCTGGGAGAGCAGATCGGCCCAGCGGGCACGTTCCTCGTCTCGGCGACCGCGCTCGGCGGGCGGCACGGCTACGGATCCGTGCCGGCGGCCGGGCAGATGGGCGGCGCTGTGACCGGATTCACCAAGGCGATGCGCAGGGAGCGGCCCGATGCGCTGGTCAAGGCCGTCGACTTCGGATCCGAGCGCCGGCCCGAGGTCGAGGCCGATCAGCTCATCGAGGAGACGTTGTTCGATCCGGCGAACGTCGAGGTCGGCCGCACCGGCGATGAGCGGTGGACCGTCCGCCTGGAGGAGGCGCCGGCCGGTCAGTCGAACCTGACGCTCGGCAAGGGAAGCACCATCGTCGTCACCGGCGCGGCGGGCAGCATCGTTTCCGCGATCGTCGCCGACCTCGCCGCCGCAACTTCCGGGACGTTCCATCTCCTCGATCTGGTTCGCGAGCCGGACCCGTCGGATCCCGACATCAGGCGCTTCGCATCCGATCCATCGGGGCTCAAGCTGGAGCTCGCCGAAAGGCTGCGCGCCAGAGGCGAACGGCCGACACCCGGAATGGTCGAGAAGCAGCTCGCAGCGATAGAACGTGCGCACGCGGCGCTTTCTGCGATGGAATCGGTGAAGGCCGCGGGTGGCCGGTGTTTCTACCACTCGGTGGACATCACGGACCCGGTGGCGGTCGCGCGCGTCATCGATGACGTCCGCGGCAGCTCAGACCACATCGACGTGCTGCTGCACGCAGCGGGCGTCGAGATCAGTCATCTCCTGCCGGACAAGGAGGACGCCGAGTTTGCCCGCGTGTTCGGCGTCAAGACCGACGGGTGGTTCAACGTGTTGAAGGCGGCGGGCGACATGCCGATCGGAGCGATCATCGCCTTCAGCTCGGTGGCAGGGCGCTTCGGCAACGCCGGCCAGACCGACTACAGCGCCGCCAACGACCTGCTGTGCAAATCGGTCTCCAACCTCCGCGGGGTCCGGCCGGACACCCACGCCGTCGCCATCGACTGGACCGCGTGGGCGGAGATCGGGATGGCGACGCGCGGCTCGATCCCGAAGCTGATGGAGCTTGCAGGCATCGAGATGCTGCCGCCGAAGGTCGGCATCCCGACCGTCCGCAGGGAGATCATGGGCGCGACCTCAGGCGAAGTCGTTGTCGCCGGTCAACTGGGCGCGCTGCTCGATGGCGCGGATCCCATCGACTCCACGCGTAATGAATGGCGCCGGCGAGCGCCGTTGCTGGGCAACGTTGCCTTCGAGGGTCCGACGATTCGTGCGGCCTCGATCTTCGACCCCAAGGCCCAGCCGTTTCTCGACGACCATCGCATCGAGGGCGTCTCCGTGCTGCCCGGCGTGATGGGAGTCGAGCTGATGGCCGAGCTTGCGGGTCTGGCATTTCCCGGCATGGCTGTCGCGGCCGTCGAGGACGTCGACTTTGCGGCGCCGTTCAAGTTCTATCGCGATGAGCCGCGAGAGGTGCAGCTCGAAGGGCAGGTTGGCGAGGATGGGGGGGACGTCGTCGTCGCGTGCCGGCTGAGCGGCAGCAGGACGCTCGCCGGTCGTTCGGAGCCGCAGGCCACGACGCACTTCACAGCGAGAGTGCGTTTGAGCCGCTCTCGACGCCCGGCGCCTTCGGTGTCGCTGCCCGGTGATGGCACGAATTCGATATCCGCCGACGCTATCTACAAGGTCTACTTCCACGGACCTGCGTTCCGTGTACTGGAGGGGTCATGGCCGGAAGGCGATCGCGTCATCGGTCGCCATGCCGCCGCCCTGCCCGCACTGACCATGCCGGCCGGCGGCGATCTCGTCAGTTCGCCGCGCCTGGTCGAGCTGTGCTTCCAGACGGTGGGGTTGCTCGAGCTCGGAAAAAGCAGCCGCCTCGCCCTTCCCGCGCACATCGACAGGTTGTCCTTCTATGAGCGGCGCGCAGCTGAAAGCCCGATCTTCGCCGTGGTCAACCAGCCCGACCAATCAAACGGGTTTTCAGCGCAGGTCGTCGATCCCAGCGGTCGAGCTGTCATCGAGCTCGAGGGCTATCGAACCGTCGCGATTCCACTCGCAATCGACGTCGCGCTTCTGGAGCCCTTTCGCCACGCGGTAAAAGCGACCGTGCCGTGAGCGCGATGCCAGCGCCACGATTCAGCCGGATCGCGATCGTGAATCGTGGAGAGCCGGCGATGCGGTTGATCCGTGCAGTGCGCGACATCGCACGTGGCGGTGGCCCCGATTACAAAACGATCGCGCTCTATACCGACCCCGACGAGCATGCGCTCTTTGTGCGCGAGGCCGATGAGTCGATCCGCCTCGGACCGGCGATTACGGTCGATGCGACCGGCCGGCGCCAGAGCGCCTACGTCGACTACCAGCTCATCATGGCCGCGCTCCGCGAGGCGAAAGCCGACGCGGTGTGGGTGGGCTGGGGGTTCGTCGCCGAGCATGCGGACTTTGCGGAGCTCTGCGAGAAGCGACGTCTCGTCTTCATCGGGCCGCCGTCGAAGGCGATGCGCGCGCTGGGCGACAAGATCGCGGCCAAACGCCTTGCCGAAGCATGCGGCCTGCCCGTCGGGTTGTGGAGTGGGGGACCCGTCAGCGACCTTGACGACGCGGTTCGAGAGGCAAGCACGATTGGATTCCCTCTACTCGTCAAAGCCTCGGCCGGCGGCGGCGGCCGCGGCGTGCGGCTGGTCATCAATGAGGATGAGCTCGCACCGGCTCTCGAGTCGGCTCGCGGCGAAGCTGCCGTCGCGTTTGGCGACCCTTCAGTCTTCCTCGAGCAGTACTTGCCGAGGGCACGCCACGTCGAGGTCCAGGTCGCGTGCGACGCCCACGGCACGGCCTGGGCGCTTGGCGTGCGCGACTGCTCGGTCCAGCGCCGGTACCAGAAGCTGATCGAGGAATCGTCGTGCCCGGCGCTTCCTCTCGAGATCGAAGAAGATCTGCGGCAGGCAGCGGTCCGCCTGTGCCTTGCGGCGGAATACCGCAACGCCGGCACCGTCGAGTTCCTCTTCAATCCGGCGACGCGCTCGGTGTCGTTTCTCGAGGTCAACGCGCGCCTGCAAGTCGAGCATCCGGTCACCGAGGCCACCACCGGTGTCGACCTCGTCAAGACGCAGCTTCTCATCGCATCCGGATACCGGCTGGGCGAAACCCCGCCAACACCGCGCGGGCACGCGATCGAAGCGCGCCTGTGCGCCGAGGATCCGTCCAACGCATACGCTCCGTCCTCCGGCGTGATCGAGAGGCTGCGACTGCCGGGTGGTCCGGGCATTCGCGTCGACAGTGGAGTCGCCGAGGGCGACGCAATCCCCTCCGAGTTCGACTCGATGATCGCCAAGATCGTGGCCTGGGGCGACGACCGCAGTGAAGCGGTGG
>DASSLJ010000126.1:0-2398 GCA_035689585.1 Candidatus Dormiibacterota bacterium | reverse complement strand
GGCCGGTTCTCATCGCGGCAGAGCCCGACGAGGCGCCGTCATCAGAAGCTCCCGTGATGCGGGTCGTCGCCGAGCCCCAGGACGACCTTCCCGAGATCGACTGGAAGCTTCCGTCGATCGCGCTGCTCGACACCGTCACCGCGCGCCGCGAGCGGATGGCTGACGAGATCAAGCGCAACGTCAAGGTGATGGAGAGCACGCTCGAGCAGTTCGGCGTCGAGGCGAAAGTAATCGGCGTCAATCCCGGCCCGGCGGTCACTCAGTACGAGGTGCAGCCAGGCGCGGGCGTGCAGGTCAAGCGCATCACCGCCCTCCAGAACGATCTATCGCTCGCGCTTGCGGCCGCGCCGCTGCGCATCGAGGCGCCTATCCCCGGCAAATCCGCCGTGGGTATCGAGGTCCCGAACAAGTCGGCAAGCCTCGTGACCATCCGCGAGGTCATCGAGACGGCGGCCTTTCGCGAAGGCAGCAACAAGCTGGCGCTGGGCCTCGGCAACGACGTCTCCGGTCAGTCGATCGTCGCCGACCTCACGAAGATGCCGCACCTCCTCATCGCGGGCGCGACCGGCCAGGGCAAGAGCGTGTGCATCAACGCACTCATCACGAGCCTGCTGTTCCAGGTCACGCCGGACCACCTGCGGATGCTGCTCATCGACCCCAAGCGCGTCGAGCTCACCGGCTACAACGGGCTGCCACATCTCGCGCTCCCCGTACTGGTCGAGTCGCATCAGGCCGCGGCGGCTCTGCGATGGGCGGTGGCCGAGATGGACCGGCGCTACAAGGTTTTCTCCGCCGAGGGCGTCCGAAACATCGCGGCCTACAACGACAAGGCGACGCAGAAGCTCGCGCGACCGCTGCCGTACATCGTCATCGTCATCGACGAGCTAGCCGACCTGATGATGGTTGCGGCGGGTGAGATCGAGGAGCTGATCTGCCGCATCGCGCAGCTTGCGCGCGCGGTCGGCATCCACCTGATCATCGCTACCCAGCGACCGTCGACGGACATCATCACCGGTCTGATCAAGGCCAACATCCCTTCGCGCATAGCCTTCGCCGTCGGGTCACAGGTCGACAGCCGCGTGATTCTCGACGCCGGCGGCGCGGAGAAGCTGCTCGGTCGGGGCGACATGCTCTATCAACCCGTCGATGCGGGAAAACCGACACGCATCCAGGGCGCATTCGTTAGCGACCAGGAAGTCGAGGGCGTCGTCAGCTTCTGGAAATCGCAAGGCGGTCCGCGCTACATGGAAGAGATCCTCGAAGAAGGCGCCGGGATGGAGTGGGATGGCGAGCGGCGTGAAGAGCGCAAGCTCGACCCGCTTTTCGCGCGCGCTGCTCGGGCTGTCGCGGCCGAAGGGGCGGCGTCGGTTTCGCTCGTGCAGCGCAAGTTCAACGTCGGCTACTCGCGCGCCGGGCGCATCGTCGACCAGCTCGCGGAGCACCGTGTGATCGGCGGGTATCAGGGCTCGAAGTCGCGTGAGGTGCTGATGACGCTGCCCGACGTCGATGAGCTGCTGGAGCGGTTAGGACTCGAATGACGGTCGGAGGTCAGCTGGCTGCCAAGCGCGGCGAGCGTGGCCTCTCGATCGAGCAGGTTGCGGCTTCCACGCGCATCCGTGCCGAAAACCTCCGAGCGCTCGAGGCGGACGACCATCAGCACTTCGCAGCGCCGGTCTACGTGCGCGGATACATTCGCACCTACGCCACGTTCCTCGACCTCGACCCCGAGGAGCTGATCGCGCAACTGCCCGACGACGTCCGCGCGCCGGATCTGGCCATCAAGGTCATGGAGAGGCAGCGCCGACGCGGCGCCGCCATCACCACGCCGATGGTCGCAGCCGCCGGCCTGGTCCTCCTCGGCGGTGGATTCGCGGGATACGCGTGGCGGCAGATCAGCGTCGATCAGCACGCATTGGTCGCGGCGACGTCGCCATCACCACAAGCCGGCGCACCGGCGACTCCATCGGCATCGCCCGCGGTGCAGGCTCGACCGATCGTGGTCGGGGTGCGTGTCACGGACTCGGTGTGGATCAACGTCATGGTCGACGGGAATCCGCAGTACGGCGACTCCGGGCGCACGCTGCCGGCGGGTTCGGTCGTTTATTTCACGGGAGTGGACGTGAAGATCACGAGCGGTAAAGCGTCGGCGACGTTCATCACGATCGACGGTCACGATGTCGGCGCCATGGGCATCGGCGTGGCGACACGAGAGTTCTCGTCGCAAACTTCTCCGTGACGCCCTCATGAACATTCCGAATGCGCTGACGGTAAGCAGGCTCGTCGCGATTCCATTGTTGATGGGACTGCTGCTCGTGCGGTTCCCTGGCCACGACCAGATCGCAGCGGCGCTGTTCATCGTGTTCTCGCTCACGGACACACTCGACGGCCAGCTGGCCCG
>DASSLJ010000125.1:0-6224 GCA_035689585.1 Candidatus Dormiibacterota bacterium | reverse complement strand
CGAGTCGAATGCTGATCCACGCCTCGTGCCACAACATCGAAGACAGGTCGCCGGCGAAGTAGCTCTGGAGCCAGTGCAGGTACTGCAGTGGATACGGTTCTGTCAGACCCGCGCGTTTGAGCAGGCGCTGCTGCTGCTCGCTACTGAGTCGTTCGCTGCCCGAAAAGGGATTGCCTGGCAGCGTGTGAACGAGCAAGAAAACGGTCCAGCTCAACGCCACTGCGGCCAGTCCGACGAGGACTATGCGGCCGGCGATATAGCCAAGCAATCGGCTCGCTTGCATCAGCGACCGAAATCTAGAGGCTGGCCTGCGCTTTCATGAATGGCGCAGTGGGCTGAACGTCCCATTGCCGAGTGCAGCGACGATACGTAGGGTGTCAATTCGCAAGTTGGAAGATCGAAGAAGCGCCGATCGCAGGTCCGGAACCGACCGGCGTGTTGCCGACAGGCGCCTCGGCACGATCCCCGTGGCGGTGGAACGACGCATGTTCGAGCGACGTTCGATCACGCGGCGCAGGATCCGCTCGCTTGGGGATCGCCGCGCCGGCGACTCAGGCCTTGTCTGGTAGAGCTGCGACGTAAAGCTCTAGGGACCCTCTGTACCGTGCGGCCCGCAGCCTCCGGCAGTGGGATGGGTCACCGGTGAAAGGCCCTGGCCATGTGCATCCCGCGGACCGACGGGCGTGGTCGGCGGGGCGCTGGTCGGGTTGCCGTCGCAACCCGGATCGACCGTCGCCTTGGCGTTAGAGGACTGAGCGACGGCGGCACCTGCGCCGGCCGAGGTCGGGTGCGCCAACGTAAACGGGCCACCGCCAGTCGTGGAGGCGGGAGCTACCTGGGCCGAGACCACCAATGGCGCACCGGCGGTCACCTGCGTCCCGGATGTCGCCGGTCCGTGGTCGCGGGGCACGGCAGCCTGGTTGCCGACGATGACACCCACCACGACCGCCCCCACCGCGGCGCCGGCCACTGTCGTGAGAACGACGTTCGCCGCCGGCGACTGGGTGAGCGCGCTGAACGGCCGCGCGAAGAGCCGCGTGCGAGCAAGCGTCGACGCCAGGACCAGCAGCAGAACCGCCGATGCCTTCGTGCCGGCCCGCCGCAGCTGATCATCAAGGGTGGCGAGACCGAGGACGATGCGGCGGCGCACGGTGCTTCGCGAGATGCTCAGGATGGCGGCGATCTCGCGGTTCGTCCGCCCCTCGAGAAACGCGAGATGCAGCACCTCGCGCTCCCAGGTCGCAAGCGAAGCCAGGGTGTCTTGAATCGTGTGGTTGCGCAGCGCATTCAGCAAGCCGTCCCACACGCCCGGCGTGATGGAGGCGATGCGGCCGTGCTCTGCGAGGAACCGGCGAGCTTCGGCGTGGGAGCCGAACCGCCGGCGCGGATCCGTGCCGGATCGCGGCACCCGGGCCGAGATCGCCTCCAGTTCGGCAGGAGCGGACACGCCCTGCGCCGTGCGCCGACGTTCGACGTGGATCACGCTGCGCACCCCGACCTGACTTTAGATGCTGGATGGCCTTGGCGCAATGGCGAAATCAGCCCTGGTTTTCTTGGGCCGGCAGGATCGCAGCCACCACCCAACCCGTCTGGGCTTGAGGCGGTGGAAGCAGCGTCTTGCAGTAGTGACAGATGCGTCCGGTGTCGACGTCGATCGGAGCGCCGCAGGTCGGGCACTCGTTGCGGTGGACCGATGGACTGACGGCGTCGAACGGTCGGGTGAACGTCCAGAACTCGGTGAAGACGCCGGGTGCGCCAGGGGCTGTGGTCGATCCACCGGCGAGCCCGAGATACTCCATCGCCACCGCCTGAATCCGAAGCGTGATCACGTCTCCGGCAGGACCGCGCTCCGCGGCTGCGACGAGAACCTGTGTCGGAGCGAGACCGTCGAAGTGCTCGATCGCGCCGCGCGCCTCGAGCGACTGAACGTCAAAGCGCAGGTCGTCGAACACTCCGTCTGAAAGCTGGTCGACGACGTCGGTGAGGTCACGCTCCTGGATCGCCTGTTTGACGGCGAGGAACGTCTGCACCGCCTGGCGCTTGAACAGCTCGAGGTCGAAAGCTGGATCCGCCGCCTGGATCTGCCCGAGCCCGATCGCGGGATCCGCGGGCGGGGCGGCGCTCAACTCAGCGAATGGCCGCAGTTGCTGCAGAACTTCGATGCCGGTGCGTTCATGGTGCCGCATGCGGGACATGGTCTTTGTGTCGCAGCGGGGGCAACGATTCCGGCGCCGAGGCCGAGGCCCGCGCCGATCACGGCCGCTCCGCCCGCACCGCCACCTTTGGCCGCGCCTTCACCGATGCCTTCGACCGCCTCGCCAGCGGCGGCTGCCTGAAACGAGCCTGCGAGCTTGGTGTACTGCACGTCGCGCCGGTATTTCTTGAGCGCCTCTTCGTCATCGGGCTTGATCGAGATGACGAAGTTGCCCATACGGGCGACCTGCAAGCCATAGTCGGAAAGCACGACACCCGAGCCGCTGATCACCTCGTCCTCGATCTCGTCGTTGTGCGCGGCGATGCCGAGGATCGGCCAAGCCTGCGCGTTGATGTGCTGCACCACTTCCTGGCGGAAGACTTTGAGCAGCTGGTCGCGCATCCAATCGGTGATCTGGTCGTTGCTGAGGAGCTCGCGCGTGCCGACGAGGTTGACGATGAGCTTGTCCGGCGCGACGACTTTGAGCGAGTAATCACCGAAGGCTCTCAGCCCGACCGCAAGCTGCGTCTCGGGGTCGACGACGTTGTCGACCATTCCGCCGAACGGGAGGTTCGGGAACTCGCGTGTGGAGACGAAGTAAAGCTCGGTCTTGAAGAAGTTGCCGCCGGTAACGGAGTCGACTAGGTCGCCGAGAAACGGAATCTCCGAAGAATCGAGCGTGCTGACGCCGGGCTTGAGCATTCCGCGGACCATGCCGTCGCGGAAGAACACTGCAGCCTCGTCCTGCTCGACGGTGACCTGGCTCCGGCGCCGGATGTTCTCGTCCGGCCACTTGAAGACGATCTCGCCCTTGTACGCATCCGGCCGGGCAATGAACTCACGGCGCAGGTCGCTCAAAAAGCCCATTTCGAGCGACAGTATGGGGGCCGGTTGGGACGGCGGCTACGCCTTAACCAAACTCTCAGAAACCGCTGTCAGGCCGGGCGGACGAATGCCCGCCGAAGCTCGTCGCACTCGCGGCCGGCGGCGCATCCGGGCACATGGTGATTGACCAGGCCCATGGCCTCCATGAACGAAAGAACGGTGGTCGGTCCGACAAACGCCCACCCGCGCCGGCGCAGGTCCTTGCTCATGGCCGCCGCCTCGGGCGGCGCCCCCTCGAGCTCTCCCTTCGGCTCGAACCGCCAGACGTAGGCGGGAAAGCCGCCGAACTCCTCGACGATCTCGGCGTGGCGGCGCGCGTTGTTGATGGTGGCTTCGATCTTCGCGCGGTTGCGCACGATGCCCTCGTCGCGCATCAACCGATTCACATCGCGTGCACCAAAGCGCGCAACGGCCTCCGGATCGAAGTCACGGAACGCCGCGCGAAAGTTGTCGCGTTTGCGCAGGATGACCAGCCAGCTCAGCCCTGACATGAAGCCTTCGAGCGTCAGCTTTTCGAAAAGACGGCGGTCGTCCGCAACTGGACGCCCCCACTCGGTGTCGTGATGGCGCCGGTAGAGGTCGCCGGAGTCTCCCCACCAACACCGGGCCACACGATCGGGCCCGACGCTGATTCCGGAGGTCGGACTGATGTTTACGCGATCAGCGCTTCGAGCTTGGCCTTGAGGTCGCCCTTCATGTTCGGGCGATAACCGACGGTCCGCTCCGCGGGCTTGCCGTCTTTGAAGATGATCACCGTCGGGATCGACATGATCCCGAGCTGCATCGGCACCGATGGGTTCTCGTCGATGTCCATCTTCATGACCTTGACCTTGTCGCCGAGCTCACCGTGGATCTGCTCCACGATCGGCGCGATCATCCGGCAAGGTCCACACCACGTCGCCCAGAAGTCGACGAGCACGGGCTTGTCGGACTTCAAGACCGAGGCTTCAAAATCGCTATCGGTTACTTCCTGAATGTTCGCCACGTATATCCCTCTTCTGCCTTAATCGCCTGCATCCGACTTTGATTCCGGCTTCGACTCCGACTTCGTATCCGCTTTGGTCTCGGACTTCCCGTCGGAGCTCGCGCTGGAGCCGTTGCTCGAAGCCGAGGATCCGGAACCCTTGTAGTCGGTGGAGTAGTAGCCGCTGCCCTTGAACACGACGCCCGTCGGGTAGAGCATCCGCGTGACCTTGCCCTGGCAGTTCGGGCACGTCTCTACGGGGTCAGCCGACATCCGCTGGAACACCTCGAACTGGTGTCCGCAGCTTGTGCATCGATAGCCGTAGGTGGGCATTTTTGTGGGTTCCTAACTATAAACGTCGATCCCTTTCCAACCGATCGAACACCATCCCCGAGGGAGGTTTGGGGTGGAAATAGGTCGCCTTCTGAGGAAGAGTCTTCCCTTCCTGGGCCAGGCGCAAAACCTGCCGCAGATCCGGCCGGTCGAGGAAGAAAGCTGCGGTGCCGACGCCCTCGTCGACCCAGCGGACGGCTTCGGCGGGATCGCGTGTGTAGAGCAGGAACTCCTCGAGGTTGCGCTTGCCGAGGATGTTGTCGATCACCTGCTCGTGCAGCTCCATCAACGCCACGTCGCCCTCGAGCGGAAGCACCTGGTACTGGTGATTGCGGTAGGTGCCGGCGGCGACCCGCCCACGCAGCGCACCGAGCGTGTCGTCAAGCGTCCCTTTCGGCTCGCCGCCCGTGACGGTGATGCTCGCCTTGAGGACGCGGTGGGTCGGCAGCACGACCAGGCCGGGGTCGGCGAGGTCGGTGAGCAGCGCCAGCGTGAAACGGCTGGCCGCGTCGACGTCACCGCCGACCTCCTCCGCGTAGGCCAGCGCGGTCTCGTAGCGATGATGGCCGTCGGCGATCAGGACCGGGAGCTTTTCCAGGTCGGCATGGATGGCGGTGTGGATCGCCGGGTCGGAGATCACCCACAGCCTGTGCTGCGTGCCGTCCGGTCCGTCGAAGGCGGCCGCCGGCGCCCTGCCCGAGACGCGGTCGAGGATCTGCGGGATGCCGGTTTGGACGCCTTCATAAAGGAACCAGAGCGGCTCGAGGCTCACGCCGGTCGCCCGGAGCAGCGCCAGGCGGTCTTCTTTCGGTCCGCGGTGGGTCCGCTCGTGCGGGAGCACGACCTTGTCGGAATAGGGCTGCAGTCGCAGGGAGGCGATCAGGTCACGCCGCACCTTGCCTTCGAAGTCGACCTCGTGGACATACATCGAGCGCGGGTCGGGCTCGAGGATGCGGTCGTCGAGCCACCGATGGAACATGCGGGCGGCGCCGTCGTAGTCGGTCCCAGGCCGCGTCAGGTGGACGACGTTGTACGGCGACAGCGCGCGGTAGTGCGCAAGGTCGGCCTCGGGGATGACGTCATAGGGCGGCGCGACGAGCATGCCCAGCTTGCCCGCCTTAGCGAGGTAGTAACGGATGCCCGGAAGCGGGCGAACGTCAGCCGTAGGAGTGACTCGGCGCCGAGGTCCGACGCATATTTCGCGGCATCGGCGGCCGGAGCCAAGGAAACGACGAGCACGCGAGGGAGCGCACCGTGGTGCGTGACCGAGCGCGCGCAGGAGGCGACGTAGGCTTAAGCGCCGAAGGCGCCCGGCCGCCTAGGGCGCGAAGATGCGAGGACCTTCGGCGACGGGTCACTCCCCCGAACCGATGCCCAGTTCTACGTAACGAAGATCCGACATCCCTCCAACTCCTCTCAGCCGCTCCAGGACTTCGGGCGCGACCCGGTCGTCCACGGCGAGGATCATCATGGCACTGCCCCGCGGCGCATCGCGCCCGACCTGCATGCTCGCGATGTTGACGTCGTGCTCGCCCAGGATGCTGCCGACCTTGCCGACAATCCCCGGCCGGTCCTCGTGGCGGCTGACGAGAAAGCGGCCGTCGGGCACCAGGTCGACACGGAAGGAGTCGATTCGCACCGCTCGCGCTTCGCCCATGAGCACCGTCCCTGCGATCTCGTGATCGAGGATGCGAACCGTGACCAGGCTCGCGTAGCTGCTGTGAGAACGGCTGCGTCGCTCGACGAGCTTGATTCCCCGATTGCTCGCGATCAGCTTGGCGTTGACGGCGTTGATCCGCTCTTCGGTGAACGGCTGCAGCAACCCCTTGATCGCCGCCGCGGTCAGCA
>DASSLJ010000124.1:0-4093 GCA_035689585.1 Candidatus Dormiibacterota bacterium | reverse complement strand
ATGTTTCAGGAAGAAGGCCACACGGTCGTCGTCATCATCGGCGACTACACCGCGCTCATCGGCGATCCAAGCGGTCGCTCTGTGACGCGACCGATGCTCAGCGAGGAAGAGATCGCGCGCAATGCCGAGACCTACTTCAAGCAGCTCGATCTCGTCCTCGACCGCAGCAAGATCGAGGTTCGCCACAACGGCGAATGGCTGGCGAAGATGACCGCGGCCGACATCCTTCGCCTGATGGCGAAGGCAACTCTGCAGCAGGTGTTGCAGCGCGAGGACTTCGCCGACCGGATGAAGGTAGGCACGCCGATCAGCGCGCACGAGATCCTGTACCCGTTCAACCAGGCGTACGACTCCGTCGCAATCAAGGCTGACGTGGAGATCGGCGGCACCGATCAGCTTTTCAATCTTCTCTTCGGACGTGAGATCCAGAAGGCGTACGGCCAAGACCCGCAGGACATCGCGGTCTTTCCGCTGCTGGAGGGCACCGACGGCGTGCAGAAGATGGGCAAGTCGCTCAACAACTACATCGGGTTGACGGAAAGCGCCGAGCAGATCTACGGCAAGACGATGTCGATTCCCGACGCGCTGACCGAGAAGTACGCCCGGCTCGTTTCGGGTCTCGATCGCGCGCACCAGGATCAGGTGCTCGCGATGAAGCCGCGGGACGCGAAGGCCGCGCTTGCGCGCCAGCTCGTCGTCCGGCTGCACGGCGCCGACGCCGCGGCCCGCGCCGAGGATGACTTCAACACCAAGTTCCGCAAGCGCGAGATTCCGGCGGAGCGCGAGCAGTACGACGGAACGCCCGAGGACCTCGTGAGCTTCCTCGTCGAGGTCGGGATTGCCGGCAGTCGCAATGACGCGCGACGATTGGTGGAGCAGGGTGGCGTCCGGGTCAACGGCGACAAGGTCGGGCTCGACGCGAAGCCTGTTAAGGGAGATGTCGTTTCGGCCAGGAGGCGGTACATCGAATTAAAATGAGCGAAAGCATGTTCGGAGGCTGTTCTTAGTGTCCGGCCATTCCAAGTGGGCAGGCATCAAGCACAAGAAGGCCGTCGTCGACGCCAAGCGAGGTCAGGCGTTCACGCGCGCCAGCCGTGAGATCACGATCGCCGCGCGCGAGGGCGGCGGCAACCCCGAGGGCAACTTCCGGCTGCGCCTGGCGGTTCAGAAGGCACGCGAGATCAACATGCCCGCCGATCGCATCAAGGCCGCGATCCAGCGCGGCACCGGCGAGCTTGCCGGCGAGCGGCTGGAAGAGGTCCGCTACGAAGGCTATGGCCCTTCGGGCGTCGCGGTGATGGTCGACACGCTCACGGACAATCGCAACCGCACGTCGGCCGCCGTCCGCCATCTGTTCAGCAAAGGCGGCGGGAACCTCGGCGAAACCAACTCGGTGGGGTGGATGTTCGAGCGAAAGGGCGTCATGGCGGTCAGCGCCGGCAGCAAGGACCCCGAAGACGTGGGGCTTGCGGCCATCGAGGCCGGCGCCGACGATGTTCAGGTCGAAGGCAAATCGGTCGAGATCACAACCTCGCCGTCGGCATTCGAAAAGGTGAAGGCGGCAATCGAGGCGCTCGGGGTCACAGTCGAGAACGCGGAGATCACGATGCAGCCCAAGCAGACGGTCGCGGTCGGCGAGGACAAGGCCGCCGCGGTGCTCAGGCTCGTGGAATCACTGGAGGAGGACGACGACGTCCAGCAGGTTTACGCCAACTTCGACATTCCATCCGACGTCCTTGAACGCGTTGCAGCACAGGTGTAAAACCGTGCGGGACAGATGCCGGGCAATAACAACGGGCTGATCCTCGGCGTCGATCCCGGTCTTGCCGGCACCGGCTTTGCCCTGCTCGCCGAACCCAACCTCGTCCTTTCCTGCAGCACCGTCGTCACGATCCCGGGTCGCGACGGCGCGCGACTGCTGACGATCACCAATCATCTGCGTGCGCTGATTGCGAAGAACCCACCGGCGGAGGCCTCGATCGAAGAGATCTTCATGGGCCGCAACGCGACGAGCGCCGTCGGGGTCGCGCAGGCGCGCGGCGCGATCCTAAACGTCCTCGAGGAGTGTGGCGTGCCGGTCTTCGAATACAAACCAAGCCAGGTGAAGGTCATCCTCACCGGTTACGGCAACGCCGACAAGTCGCAGATCGGTCGCATGCTCGCCGCGCAGGTGAAGCTCCCGGAAGGCAGGTTGGACGACCACGCGCGCGACGCGATCGCGATCGCGCTGTGTCACTCGCGCAGCCGGCGTTTCGCGAGGGCGGCGATCAACAGGTGATCGCACACCTGAGCGGTGTCGTGCGACGTGCGGGACCGGACTTCGTCGTCGTCGACGTCGGCGGCGTGGGATACCTCGTCACGGTTCCGATGCAGACTCGGCAATCGCTTCCACCGCCCGGCGGTGAGGTGGAGCTCCACATCCACACTCACGTGCGTGAGGACCAGCTGGCGCTTTACGGCTTTTCCAGCGTCGAGGAGCTCGACCTCTTCGAGATGCTGATCCAGGTCGACGGCGTCGGCCCGAAGGTTGGGTTGAACATCCTCGGCGCCGCAAGCCTCGAGGTACTGAAGCGCGCCATCATGGGCGAGGATGCAGCCCCGATCCGGCGCGCGAGCGGAGTCGGTCCCCGGACCGCGGCCAAGGTGATCATCGAGCTGAAGCCGCGCCTCGACGCGGTCGCGGCTCTCGAGGTCGTGCCGCGGGCCGTGGCTGCCGCCGGCGACGGAGCCGTGACGAAAGCGGTCGAGTCGGCGCTGCGCAACCTCGGCTACTCGTCGCAGGAGGCGCGGGAAGGTATCGAGGCGGTGGACTGGAAGGCGTCGCCGAATACTCAAGAAGCGCTAGCCGCCGCGCTGCGATCGCTGGGTCGCAAGTGACCGACGAGAAAGTCCTCGACGCGCGCTCGGACGACGAACAGTTCGACCTCACGCTGCGTCCCCGCCTGCTCACCGAGTACGTCGGCCAGGAGCAGGTTCGCGAAAACCTCGGAATCCTTCTCGAAGCCGCGCGCATGCGCAACGAACCGGTGGAGCACGTCCTGCTCTGCGGACCGCCCGGGCTCGGCAAGACGACGCTCGCGCACATCATCGCCAACGAGCTCGGAGTCGCGATCAAGGTCAGCTCCGGACCTGCGATCGATCACCAGGGCGCGCTCGGCTCGATCCTCCTCAACCTGAGCACGCGCGACGTCTTCTTCATCGACGAGATCCACCGCCTGAACACCGTCGTCGAGGAGTCGCTGTACCCGGCGCTCGAGGACTTTCGCTTCGACGCGGTGCTCGGGAAGGGAGTAGGGGCCAGCGCAGCGACGCTACCGCTGCCACACTTCACGTGCGTCGGCGCGACGACGCGGCAGGGACTGCTCAGCGGCCCGCTGCGCGATCGCTTCGGCGCGGTCTATCGCTTGGACTTCTACACGAAGGCCGAGCTCGTGAAGATCGTCAGCCGCTCGGCGCGAATCCTCGACATCGAGATCCACGATGACGCGATCTCCGAGATCGCCCGCCGCGCCCGAGGTACGCCTCGCATCGCCAACCGCCTCCTGCGCCGGGTGCGCGACTACGCACAGGTGCGCGGCGACGGGCGCGCGACGCGGGAGATCACGCGGCTGGCGCTTGGGATGCTGGAAATCGACGAGATCGGGCTCGAGCCCATGGACCGGCATCTGCTCGAGAACGTGATCCTCAAGTTCAAAGGCGGGCCGGTCGGCCTCGACACCCTCGCCACGTCGCTGTCGGAGGAGCCGGAAACGATCGAAGACGTCCACGAGCCGTACCTGATCCAGATCGGCTTCATCGCCCGGACAGCCCGCGGGCGCATCGCCACGGAGCTGGCCTACGAACATCTCGGAGTCAAGCCACCGCGTCGCGAATCCGAGCAGACGACCCTACTGTAGGTAGGAGATGACCGATGTCGGCCGGTTCGTGCTCATCTTCGGCGTGCTCCTGGTCGTCATTGGCGGTGCGCTGATGCTTTTCGGGCGTTTTCACCTACCCGGCGATCTCACGCTTCGCACCGGCAACGTCACCCTCTACGTGCCGCTGGCAACGTCCATCATCCTGTCGATTCTGGCCACCGTCGTCCTGAACCTCG
>DASSLJ010000123.1:0-9730 GCA_035689585.1 Candidatus Dormiibacterota bacterium | reverse complement strand
TGCCGATGTTCATGCACTTGCGCACAGCGTTCTGCGCGCCCTTAGTTAGATCCGGCAATTCCCACCACAGCCCGACTGCGGACGCCCGTCACCGCGAGGATCTCGGGCTCGTCGAGTGAATCGTTCTTCAAGAGCGCTTTGGCCAGCGCATCCAGTTGCGAGCGATGCTCGGACAGGAGCTTCTCAGCCTCCTCCAGGCACTCCTCGGCGATGCGCCTGACCTCGTCGTCGATCAACTGCCCCGTCGCCTCGCTGTACGGCTTCTGCAGCGCGCTCATGTCGCCGTCGCTCAGGTTGAGGGGTCCGACCTTCGGGCTCATGCCCCAGCGCACGACCATCTCGCGCGCGATTCGGGTGACCTGCTGCAAGTCGTTTTCCGCCCCCGTCGTGACCACTCCGTAGACAAGGTGCTCGGCCGCACGGCCGCCCAGCGCTCCAACCATCCGCGCTCGCAAGTAATCCTCACCGTAGTTGAAACGATCATCCACGGGGCTTTGCAGCGTCACGCCGAGCGCCTGCCCCCGCGGGACGATCGTGACCTTCTTGACTGGGTCGGCGCCAGGAACGAGCAACCCGAGAAGAGCATGGCCGGACTCGTGGTACGCGATCCGCTCGCGGTCAGCTTCGCTCAGCAGAAGCTTGCGCTCGCTGCCGAGGAGCGTCTTCTCGATCGCGTCCTGGAAATCGGCAGTGGTCACCGTGCTCTCGCCCTTTCTCGCCGCGGTCAGCGCCGCCTCATTGACGAGGTTCTTCAGATCCGCGCCGACGAGCCCGGGCGTCTGGCCTGCGATCTCCTCGAGGTCGACGTCTGACGCCAGCGGGACGTTGCGCGTGTGGATGCGCAGGATGGCTGCGCGCCCACGACGGTCGGGTGGCTGCACGCTGATTCGCCGGTCGAAGCGGCCGGGCCGGAGCAGCGCCTGGTCGAGAACGTCGGCGCGGTTCGTCGCCGCTAGCACGATCACGCCCTCGCGCGAATCGAAGCCGTCCATCTCGGTGAGGATCTGGTTGAGCGTCTGCTCCTGCTCGTCGTTCCCGCTCACGCGCAGCGCGGCCGAACGGCTGCGGCCGATGGCGTCGATCTCGTCGATGAAGATGATGGCCGGCGCCGCGGCGCGCGCCTTGGCGAACAGGTCTCGCACGCGGGCCGCGCCCACGCCGACGATTGCCTCGACGAACTCCGGCCCGGCGATGCTGAAGAACGGAACCTTGGCCTCACCCGCGACCGCGCGCGCGAGCAGGGTCTTGCCGGTGCCAGGCGCGCCGATCAAAAGCACGCCCTTCGGCGCGGCGCCCCCTAGCTTGGTGTACTTCTGCGGCTCTTTGAGGAAATCGACGATCTCCTGGAGGTCGGCCTTGACCTCATCGATTCCGGCGACATCCTCGAACGTCGTGGCGGGTTTCTCCGCGTCGTAGACACGCGCCCGGCTCTGGCCGAAGCTGCCCAGGATTCCTCCTGATCCGGCTGCGCTGGCGCGCCGAGCCAGGTACAGGAATCCGAGTACGAGCAGGATCGTCGGGCCGAAGCTGAACAGCAGCGTCTCCCAGAACGGAGTGCTCGCGTTGGGGTCCTTGGCGTTGATGACCACGTTGTGGTCCAGCAGGAGGGTCTGAAGGTCGTCGGTTGCGAAGGCCGGACGCTGCGTCTGGAACTTGGTGGACTTCGTGCCGCTCTCGAAGTCGGCGACGGGCTTCTTGGCGACGCCGGTGATCGACTCGCCGGTCGACGTGATGCTCGTGACATTGCCGGCCGCCACCTCCGACAGGAACGTGTTGTAGGAGATCGTCACCGTCGGTGACTGCCCGAAGACCGTGAAGAGCTGCGTGATGGCGACGTTCAGGAGCAGCAGGACGATGAGCACGATCCAGAAGCGCCTCGTGCGCAGCGGGGCGAGCATGCCCGGCTGGTTGTTTTGCGGTCCGGGCCGGGGCGGATTCGGCTTGGCCGGTGGCGGATTCTGGGCCATGAGCTGATCGTAAACCGCTTCCCGAGCGGCCTTGAGCGCTGTTTGAGGGCTGGTTGAACGGCGTCTCGGAACCTCATGCGCAAGGAGGTTTCAGACATGAGCGAGAACTGCCGTTACTACCGGGACAAGATGCAGGCGAAGCGCCAGGCGAGGGCGACCGGGCCGCTCAGCGATCAGCTGGCGGAGCTGCTGGCCGTGGTGGCGTGGTGTGAGCGGATCTGGACGGTCGAAGACCGGATTGAGCGGTCACGTTAAGTCGGTCGTTCACGACCGCCGGTTTCGATTTACAGTACCGCCAAATTCAGGGAGGAAAAGAACATGGCGAAGGCGCCTGTCTTCCAGCCGCCGGACTTGATAACCAATGGATGCCTGGCCAAGGCGCAAAGCGACAATGGCTGGGATGCCGCCCAAGCCGACGAGGCCAGGATCTGGTACGAACACTTTCTTGAATTGCGTTGGGAGGACCCCGCGCCTCTTGTCGTCATGGACAAGAATGCCGACCTGCTTTGGCATACGCATTTCAAGGATTTTCAAACCGATTACAAGAGCTACTGCAACGCGGTCATCGGCACCGTCCTAACCCACACCACGACTACGCCAACGCATACACCCACGGCCGGTCAAATGAGTGCAGCCGAGCTCCGATACAAGAGGCACAACTGGTGGCCTATCCCGTACTCGAGCACGTCGTGCTGGTGATACGCGTGGAGATGATTGTGAGTCCGTCGTTCATCGACCGGTTTCGTCTATAGGAGGCGAGAAAAATGGCCAGAGCGAAGACGTTCAGGCCGCCCGAGCTGAAGCGGAGTGGGGTGCTCGCTCGTGTTCAACAGCAACGCAGGTGGGGCGCCGAGCGAGCAAATGAGGCGGAGGAGTGGTATCGCCGTCACCTCCGAATCGCCTTCGAACGAGGCGGGAAACCGGTGTATGTCATCCACAGGGACGCCGACGTTCTTTGGCACACGCACATCACCTTCACGAAGGCGTATCGCGATTACTGCCTGGATGTCTTTGGTGAGTTTCTCGATCACACACCGCTACCCCCGGGTGGAAGGCCACCAAGCGCAGCAGTCATTGCGGCCGGCCTTGCGGAATACAAGAAAAGGGATTGGTTCCTCAAGAAAATCTGGTCCGGCACCGGCTGTCACTAGCGGCCGGATTTTGCCGGTTCTGCGATTGATTCCTTGAGCGCGTAGGCGATAGCTTCGTCGCGCGACATCGTTATTCCAGAACTCCAGGCGCGTTCGGACTCAGGGGTGTTGCGTAAGGAGTGCAAGCGCTCGCTGATTTCGACGTGGAGTGGCGACGCCGAGACGACGCCAATGCTCTTGCGCAAACCTTCAGCGGCTCCCCCGAGGCAAAGCGCGCGTTCGGCATTGTGCTGGTCAGCTGCAACTGCCGCCAGGGCTTCGAGCAGATTCGCAATGGACCGCAGGCTCCCCTCTGTGCGCTGGAGATCAAGGCTCGCGCGGAGTTGTGACTCGGCCTCCGGAAGGCGTCCTTCTCGATGCGCGACGATGCCGAGCATCTGATGCGCGTTCCCCATCATTTCCGGGTCCCCGATGAGTTGCGAGATCGCCAGGCTCGCTTCGTAATGCTTCTTGGCTCCGTCGAGATCACCGGTGAATAGAGCGATGAATCCAAGCCGCCACTCGCACAACGCCTGGATCTGCTGGAAGCCGCCGCTGGCGGCTATCTCCACGGCCTCCATCACGTACGGCCGCGCTCTGTCGAAGTCGCCCTCCTGTGTCGCAACCTGGGCCAGCTGCTGAAGACAGAGAGCCTCCTCTTTCCGGTCGCCGAAATTGCGGCTCAGCCGCAGGGCTTCTGTCGTGTAGCCGGTCGCGGCGGCTTGGTCCCCCTGCGCCCATGCGACGAGGCCTGCGGCCTGGAGGGCGTCGGCGCGTTCAGGCGAGGGTTGAAGGTCTAGTGCGAGCGCGGCGTCGAGCTGCGCACGGGCCTCTGTGTAGGCGGCGCGCGCTTCCCAGAAGTCACCGAGGCCTGCCGCCATGGCGAGAATTTCCCGGGTCGGTAGCGTGGAGAGTTCGAACACCATCCGGATGTTGTCGATCTCGGTGCTTAGCCTCTGTACCCACCCTCTTCGTGCCGGCCCGATGATGCCGGCGCGAGACGCATCGACGAGGGCGGCGAAGTACCTGGCGTGGCGTGTGTGGGCATCCGCATGTTCGTCGTTCTCGCGCAATTTGTGATGGGCGTACTCGCGCACTGTCTCGAGCAGTACGTAGCGAGTGGACGAATCCGGCATCGCCTGGGCCGCAACGAGTGATTTGTCGATCAACTGGCCAAGAAGCTCGAGCGTGGGTCGTTCACTTTCACCGAACACAGCCTCAGCTGCATCAAGCGTGAAGCCACCAAAAAACACGGAAAGCGACCGCAGCAGGCGCTGCTCTTCGTCGCTCAGCAGCCAGTAGCTCCAGTCGATCGCTGTGCTGAGCGTTTCGTGTCTCCCTTCGAATGAGCGACTGCCGCCCGCGAGCACGCTGAAGCTCTCCTGCAGACGCGCGAGGATCTCGGCCGGGCTCATCATCCGAGACCGTCCGGCCGCGAGCTCGATCGCGAGTGGGATGTCCTCGACACGGCGACAGATCTGTGCGATGACCGGCGCGTTTTCCTCTGTCATCCGAAACCCCACTTCCGCGGCAGCCGACCGCTCGACAAAAAGCGAAACGCCGTCGTGCTCGGCAAGTGGTCCGACGCGCATGATCGCCTCGCCGTTGACGCGCAACGCCTCGCGACTCGTCGCGATCAATCGAATGTGCTCGCATGAGCGAAGTAGTTCGTCGGCCAGCCTGACGATCGCCGGGATCAGATGCTCGCAGTTGTCCATCACGAGGAGGAACTTGCGATCACGCCATCTGTCGAGCAACGTCCTGATCAGGGGCCGCCCGGCTTCCTCGCGAACGCCAAGCGCCTCAGCCACCGTTTGAGGGACTAGATCCGGCTCACGCACGGACGCGAACTCGACGCACCAGACGCCGTCCGCGAACCGGTCGATGTTGTCGGCCGCTGCCTGCAGAGCCAGTCGCGTCTTGCCGGTGCCGCCCGGACCGACGAGCGTCACCATGCGGTGGGCCGCAAGCCGATCGGAGATCTCCGCCAGTTCGCTTTCTCTACCGATGAATCGGGTTGGGCTGATCGGCAGGTTGTGCCGCCGCGGATCGAGTGAGTTGAGTGGCGGAAACTCCGAACGAAGTCCGGCGCCGGTGACCTGGAAGATCCGCTCTGGACGCTCGAGGTCACGCAGCCGGTGCCGCCCGAGATCACGAAGGCCCACACCTCCCGAAAGCGTGTCGACGACGACGTCGTGCGTGGCCTGCGTCAGCAGAATCTGGTCCCCAAACCCGGTGGCGAGAAGCCGCGCGCAGCGATAGACCGTAGGGCCAAAGTAGTGTCCGCCGCGCAGCTCCGCTTCTCCGGTGTGGATGGCGACGCGGATGTGCACATCAGCGCCTTCCGGCCACCTCTGCGAAGCGAGCGACGCCTGGACCTCGACCCCACATGCGACCGCGTCAGTGGCCCGCCTGAAGACCGCAAGGATGCTGTCGCCCTCGCGCCCCGACTCCACCTGCATCCCGCCGTGCGCATTGATCGCGCGGCCGAGCACGGCATCGTGGATCTCCATCGCCTGCTGCATCGCCGCGGGGTTGCGGTCCCACCTGCGCGTCGAGCCTTCGACGTCGGTGAGCAGAAAGGTCATCATGCCCGAGGGCAGCGACGCCGCTGAGGCCTCGGTCGCGGCGAGGCCTGACTCCTGCTGAAGGATTCGTTTGAGCAGGTCCTGCAGCTCGGGGCCCGGCTCCATGCCGAGCTCGTCGACGAGCCGCTCGCGCGTCTTCTGATAGACGTCCGACGCTTCCGCCTGGCGGCCCGAGCGATAGAGGGCGAGCATCAGCTGACCGCACAGGCGCTCGCGCAACGGGTGCTGTTCGACAAGTCCATGCAGCTCGCCGATCAGCCGCGCATGGTGGCCGAGCTTCAGCTCAGCGTCGATCCGCTCCTCGATCGCATAAAGGCGGAGCTCATCGAACCGCGCCGCTTCGCTCAAGGCGAACGACTCGCCCGCAAAATCCGCCAGCGCCGGCCCACGCCACATTTCGAGCGCCCGCTCTAGCTGGGCGGCGGCCTCGGCCGGCCCGACCGTCTTCGCGCTCTCGACCAGGCTTGCGAACTGCGTGGTGTCGATCTCCGACGCAGGCACCTGGAGCACGTAGCCGGCAGGCTTGCGAACGAGGAGTTTGTACGGAGCTCCTTCGGGCTCGAGCGCCCGGCGCAGCTGCGAGACGTAGACCTCGATCACGTGGTCTGCCGTAGTCGGCGGCTCTTCACCCCATAGCAGCTCTGCCAGCCGCTCCCGGCTCACCACATGGTTGGCGTGGAGCAGAAGGATCGCAAGGAGAGCGCGCTGCTTGGCGCCCCCGAGGGCGAGAGTCTCCTGGTCGCGCCGGACCTCGAGCGGGCCCAGCATCCTGAATTCCATGGCGCCCGCGGCCATTGTGGGCGCCCCGCCGAGCTTGAGCAACTCTTGGCCTTTCCTTGAGCGGCCTCCTCGAACCTGCATTCAAACACTCCAAGGAGGGTCGACATGACCAATTCCAGCGGCGATTCGACCGTTTTCGAGATGCCCACCGCCCGCGAGATCGAGCTCGACCTTGCGCTCGCCAGCCCCGGCTGGCAGTCACTGCTGAAGCCGCGCTTCCAGCCCTGGGCCGCCTCGACCGACGGCACACGTGCGGTCGTGATCGGTGGCGGCATTGCGGGCCTGATGGCCGCCCACGTGCTGGCCGGCCGTTTCGACCGCGTCACCATCGTGGATCGCGACACTCTGCCGGCCGAGCCGAGATTTCGTGACGGCGTACCGCAGTCGCGGCACCTTCACGGGCTGCTGCGCGGTGGGCTCGATGTCATGGAGCGGCTATATCCCGGCCTCGAGTCGGAGCTCCTGGGTGCCGGCGCCGTTTCGATCAATGGCAACGAATTCCTGCGCCTGAGCGCCGCCGGATGGAGCAAGCGCTTCGACAGCCCCGCGCTGACCGCCGCGAGCCGGGAGCTGATCGAGTGGGCCATCAGGCGGCGCACGCTGCAGCACCCGAATGTCCATGTCCTCGATGAGCAGCAAGCGATAGGTCTGATCGCCTCGGCCGACGGGACCGCCGTCATGGGGATCCAGGTTCGGGGTCATCACACTCGGGCGATCACGCCGCTTCACGCAGACCTCGTCGTCGATGCGAGCGGCCGCAACTCGACCGCGCCGGAATGGCTCGATGCGCTCGGATACGGCCGGCCCAAAGAAACTGTCATCAACTCGTTCCTCGGATACGCGAGCTGCCTCTTTGCAATTCCGGAGCGCTTCACCGCGGACTGGAAGATCGCGTTGATCGGCGACAAGCCGCCGGCCATGCCGCGGGTGGGTGTGCTCGCTCCGATCGAGGGCAACCGGTGGATGGTCACCCTTGGCGGGTACGCTCGCGATTACCCGCCCACCGACCGCGAAGGGTTCCTCGAGTTCGCTCGGAGCCTGCGCAGCGACCTGATCTATGCGGCGATCCGTGCCGCTGAACCGTTGTCGCGGATCAGCGGGTTTCGAGCTACGACCAACCGGCGCCGACACTTCGAGCAGATGTCGCGATGGCCGCAGCGGTTTGTCGTGCTTGGTGACGCTGCCTGCGCCTTCAATCCCGTCTACGGGCAGGGCATGAGCGTCGCCGCCAAGACCGTGGCGTCACTCGAACGAGCATTGAACGACGTCGACCGCCCAGAATTCGCCCGCCGCATGCAGCTTTCGGTGGCGAAGACTGCGACTTCCGCGTGGGTGATGGCCACAGGCGCCGACGTGCGCTATCCCACGACGGAAGGCCGGCAGCCAAGCGCCGCCGACAGGCTGGTCCAGCGCTATGTCGACCGTGTGATCGCCGTCTCGATGCAGGACGCCACCGTCAACGAGGCGTTCCGCCGCGTCGTCAACCTCATCGACGAGCCAGGAGCGCTGTTCCGGCCCCAGGTTCTTTGGCGGACGTTCACCGTCAGGCGTGAGCCGATCCTCGAGGCCCCGTCGAGCCGAGTGCAGCCGACGCTGCGCCCGGTCAGCGCGTGAGAACGCATCCCCCTACCCCTGTCGGCGCTCCAGGTTCCGTCCTGGGGCGCCGATCTCCGAAGGTGACGACGCGGACACCTGGGGCTTAAATAGGAGACAGACCCATGCGACGTCTCGAAGAGCGCGACCTTCGCAGCCTCGAGCGCGAGAGCATGTACTCGATCTTCAAGCCGCTCGATGAGGACGAGCGGATCTCGCGCCGGCTTGTGGCCGAGGACGACTTGATGCCGACCAACGCGGGCAAGCTCGCGGTCTGGGGCTTTCTGCGCCGGGCCCGGCGGCGACGCCGCCCGAACGGCAGCGAATACTGGGTACCGGCGATGTTCATGTTCGTGCGCCGCTTCGGCTAGATCGGGTTGGTCGCCGGCTCCTGCACCCGCGCCGAGCGCGCGAACGGCAGATAGAGCAAGTTGAACACGACGATCGCGGCGACCGTCAACGTCACGATGTACCACGGCCACGGGCCCATGTAGTCGAGCATCGTCCGCGTCGGCGGCAAGTCGCGCAAGAACAGGTAGTTGCCGTTCGTGAAGTAGTCGACCACGCCGACGGCAACCGCGTACGCGGCTGTGGCGAGCGAAACCCGCATCACCGCGTGGCTCGCAGGCCGCATGCGCAGCGCGATCACGAGGTAGAACGCCCCGAGCACCAGCAGGCCGTGCTGGGCGTAGTACTGGAAGTACACGGGGTCTGGGAAGTGGCCTGGAATGCTCGGCGAGAAGAGGCCCGGCGCCGTCCCTCCGAGCCCCCAGAAATAGCTCATCTCAAACGCGAACCGGAAGCGCCACCACAGCGCGACAGCGACCAGGAAGCACCCTGCCTCGCACAGGTGGAGGGGCAGGCTCCACTGCACCGTCCAGCTGCCGTTGACGATGTTGATGACCCACCAGCCGACCTCCGCGAGGACCACGGAGACGGCGATGACCCTTGCGCCCTGGTCGACCCAGCGGCCCGGCCACCTGCGTGCCGCCCAAAGCACGAACGCGATTCCGACCGCGATGACGACCACCGGCAGGATGTGTTCCGCGGGTGACATGCCGCGGAAATTCTAGTTTTGCCGGGCGGAGATCTCCATCGTCATTTGGCCCGCCGGTCGCAGAGTCAGCGATGGAGCGGGGTTGACCTCTCCGGCGGACGCGAACCGGAACCGAGGCAGGATGGTCGCGATCGCGATCGTGGCCTCCATGGTCGCGTACGAGCTGCCGACGCAGCGCCGCGGCCCGCTGCTGAAGGGGAAATAGGCGAATCGCGGCAGCCGTGAAGCCAGGCCGTCCTCCCAGCGCTCGGGCATGAACTCCTCCGGATGATGGAAGTACGCCGAATCGCGCTGGATCGCCCACGGGCTCATCAGAACGGTCGTGCCGGCCGGCACCCGATGCTCACCGACCGATGTGTCTCGGAGCGCCCGGCGGCCGAACCCGTAGGCCGGCGGGTAGAGGCGCAGAACTTCTTTCAAGACGTTCTGGGTGTACGGCAGCCGCTCGACGAACGTCGAGGGCGAATCGTCGGGCGCGACGTCTGCGGCGTCGAGCTCCTCGAGCATCCTCGCCTCGATGTCGCGCCGCTGCGACAGCACGTACCACGTCCACGACAAGAGGCAGGCAGTGGTTTCGTGGCCGGCGAAGAAGACGGCGAGGCACGCGTCGCGGAC
>DASSLJ010000122.1:0-10312 GCA_035689585.1 Candidatus Dormiibacterota bacterium | reverse complement strand
TCGCGCTGCCGACGGTCAGGTGCTCCAGCAGGCGCAGCGCGTCATCGCGCATTCGGGCGCGGGCTCGTGTGGTGCTCGTGGTTTCCATGCTTGAAAGCGTGGGCGAGACGGCCAAACCGTTCCTAAGAGCCGGCTGTGAGATTCCTGAGAGCCGTCGCGTGGGGAGTGATTGCACTCTGGTTCAATTCAACGACAGACCCTCAGGTTGGTCACGCGACGGCTGTCGGATAGTCCGGACTATCCATGGTTTTCGAACGCCGGAAGCACGGTTAGTCCGGACTATCCGGGGATCGGTTGCCGCCGTACCTCAGAATTCAAGCTGTCCGGCTTGCCCCCGTAGCTCAGTGGATAGAGCAGGACGGTCCTAACGTCAAGGTCGGGGGTTCGATTCCCTCCGGGGGCGCTTTTTCTCGCTTATGAAGGAATTTCTGCTCACCGAAACCGAACTCAGGGCCCACACGGGGGTCAAGTGGCGCAAGTACGGGCCCGACGTACTTCCGGCATTCGTCGCGGAGATGGACTTCAAGGTCGCGCCTGCGATCCAGTCGGCGCTCAAGCGCTTCATCGACCAAGAGGACTACGGCTATGGACAGGAGAGCGACCTCGAGCGCCTGTACGCCGCATTCGGCCGGTGGATGAGCCGGCGTTACGGGTGGGATCCGGATCCAGCGTTGATGATCGCCACAGCGGACGTCGTGCAGGCCGTCGTCGCCACGGTCGTTGCGTACTCCGGAACTGACGACGGCGTCATCACGCAGACGCCGATCTACCCGCCGTTCCTGCGCGTCATCGCCTCGACGGGGCGGCGGTTGGTCGAGAACCCGCTCGACCTCGGCGAGCGCTACACCATCGATCTCGACAGCCTGCGTGAAGTCGCCGCGCGTGCGCGCGTCCTTCTGCTCTGCACCCCACACAACCCCACGGGCCGCGTCTTCGACCGCGATGAGCTCGAGCAGATCGCCGCGATCGCGGAGGAGCACGACCTCACCATCGTTGCCGACGAGATACACGCCGACGTCAGCTTCCCGCCGGCCAAACACATCCCTATGGCAACGATTGCTCCGACGCGCACAGTCACGCTCACGTCCGCGACGAAGAGCTTCAATATCCCGGGCACGCGCGCGGCGGTCGTGCACTTCGGCACCGCAGAGCTGATGGCAAGGTTCGACGGCGCGATAGCCGATCATCTGCTCGGACGTCCGAGCCGATTCGGGGTCGATGCGACGATCGCGGCCTGGACCGACTCCGAAGAGTGGCTCGCAACCGCCATGCGCTATCTCGAATCCAATCGCGACGCCGTCACGCGCTGGGCGGGATCGCGCCCGGAGGTCGGTTACCGCGCTCCCGAAGGCACGTTTCTCGCGTGGCTCGACTTCCGCGAGCTGAACCTTCCGGGGAATCCATATGACTTCTTCCTCGAGTCCGCGAAAGTTGCCCTTGGCAACGGTCCGGACTTCGGAACTCCAGGACAGGGCCACGTCCGGCTGAACTTCGCGACGTCGGCCGAGATACTGCAGGAGATACTCGCGCGTATGTCGCACACGCTCGACGAGATCTAACCGCTAGCCCGACCAGCTGGTCCCGGGAACCGGCATGTACGGCATCGGATCGATGACCTGGTCGTTGACGCGGAGCTCGAAGTGCACGTGCGGTCCGGTGGAGAATCCGGTAGATCCCTCGAGCCCGATCACCTGGCCGCGCACCACGTGGTCCCCGACGTTCACGTTCGTCTGCAGCAGGTGGCCGTAAAGCGTCGCGATGCCGCCGCCGTGCGCGACGATGACGTAGTTGCCGTAGCCGTAGCTGCTGTGGCCTACGGCGACGACGAGACCATCGGCGGCAGCCATCACGGGCGTGCCGAGCGCGGCGGAAATGTCGATGCCCGTGTGGAAGTGCTTGTACGGGCCGTAGGGCGGCTCGAGCAGCACGGACGTCGGCCCGAAGGGCTGCGTGATGACGAACGACCCGGGCAGCAGCGGCCACGACAACGACAGACCCTGGATGGTCTTTCCGACCGGCAAGCTCTGGTTCACCATGGCGAGGCCGACGCCAACTTGGGCCTGCGCCCAGGCGGTCTGATACGACCGCTGCACGAGGTCCTGCATCTGGGCTTCGAGCAGCTGCGCGAGGTCGCTCGTCACGCTGGGCGGCTGGTTGGTGAGCTGGCCTTTAGCGTTCTGGATCTGGGTGATCAGGTCTCCAAGCTGGCCGCTGACGTCGGTCTGCTCGTTCATGACCTCCTGGAGCGAGCTGAGGTTGGCGTTCAGGAGCTCGAGAGTGTTGTTCTCCTTGTCGAGGTCTGCCTGCCGCGCGTCACGATCGGCTTGAAGCTTCACGAGATCCGCCTGCAGCTTCGTCTGCAGGTCATGCGCGTGCTGACCGGCAACGATCGCGTCCGCAGTCGCGAGGAGCGCCTCGTGCAGGTTGCTGGTACGCGCGATCAAAAGCCAGAAGGAATCGGGCTGACGGTAGATCTCGCGCGACATCGCCGCGAGCTGATCTTTCTCGACCTGGATGCGGGCCTCGGTGTCGGAGATCTGCTGGTCTAGCTGCGCGATCTGGTCTTCGAGGCTCGAGATCACCTGCTCTTCCTGGGTCACCTCGTCGGTGAGCATCTGCTCGGTGCCCGAGAACTGGTCAAGCGTCGAAGCCACGCGCTGCTCGGTCGCAAGCGCGGTCGCGATGTCGCCGCCGAGACGCGTCTCGAGCTGTGCGTACTGCGCGGCGTTCGGATCGACAGGCGCGCTCGTGCACGACGTGCGTGCAGCGGACGCGGCGCTCGGACTCGGGCATGGCGAGGGGCTCGTATCGGCGAAACCGGTCGGTGCCTGCAGCGCGACGAGCGCGCCGACGAACACCGCGACGACGAGCGCGCGCCTCATGCGCGTGCTCTGCGGAACCCGAACAGAGCGGTGCACGCTCCCAGGAACAGTCCCGCCGTGATGACCGCAGCCAGCACGTACTGCACGGCCATGGTGCTGACGCCTGGCAGCACCTGCACGTAAAGCGCGTCCTCGAAGCGGACCGAGAGCAGATACGCCGCGCCCACAACTGCGGCCGCCAGAGCGCCTGCGATCGCCCCGGTCATCAGGCCTTCGACGACGAACGGACCGCGCATCATCCACCCGCGTGCCCCCAAAAGACGCGTCACCGCCACCTCTTGACGGCGCGAGCTGGCGATTCCGCGCATCGAGTTCGCCACCACCGCGTAGGCGACAACCGCAAACAGCAGCAGGATCCCGCCGGCGATGCCGCCGGCGATCAGCGCGAAGTGCCGAAGCCGCGAGTAAGTGTTCGGGTCATAGGACGTCGGATAGGAGCTGTCCACCGCGGGGTTGCCGTTGACCGAGCTCGCAACCGCGGCGACCTGGGTGACGAGCTTGACGCGCACGTCCAGGCTTGCCGGGAACGGGTTGGTGTCGCTGAGCGACGCGAGGCTGTCCAGGCCCGGACGCTTACTCGCTTCGGCCAGTGCCTGCGCGGGCGACACGCTGGTGACCGAGGCGACGCGAGGGTCCGCCTGCAGCTTGGCCTTCAGGGCCGCGACGTCGTTGGAGGATGCGCCCGACGCGAGGTACACGCGGACCACCGAAGCCTGGCCGGCCTGATCGGCGATCGCACGCTCGACGGCGATGCCGACCATGGACAGCGTGCCGCACAGCATCAGAAGGAGCGCGATCGTGCCGATGACAGGCGCTGTGGTGCGCACGTCCCGGCTCCAGCTGCGCAACCCACTCAGCACGACCAGCCGCCACGAGTTTGCGGCGAAGGCGGCCGAGCGGCGCCAGAGCGGGAGGCGCGCGACCTTCGCATTCTTCTGCGCACGCTCGCGCGGGCGAATGACGATCTTGAGCAGGGACGGCCAACCCGTCGCGGTCGTGTGCCCGTTGCCATTGCCGTTGACGTGGCCATTTCCGTTGCCGTTGGCGTGCCCATTGCCGTTGCTGTGACCGTTGCTGTTGAAATGGCCGTTGCCGTTCATGGCGCTTCGCTTGGCGCCGTTGGTCATCACTCGGGCGCTGGGGAGGCGGAGGATCCGAGTCGCGGGCATGGTGTGGTGGTGGGAAGCCACGATCACCGCCGTGCCGGATGCCGCCGCCTTTTCCAGCAATTGCGTCACGATCGCGGCGTTCTCGTCGTCGAGACCCGCGAGCGGTTCGTCGGCCAGCAGGACGCGAGGATTGGTCGCCAGCGCACGGGCAATGGCCACGCGCTGCCTTTCGCCCGCGGACAGCTGGTCCGGGTACGCCTTTGGCCTGTCGCCGAGCTTTACAGACTCGAGCGCCGCGAGCGCGCGCTGCCTGATCGTCCGGTTCGGGACCTGCGGATCGCGAAACTGGAGCGCGAGCACGATGTTCTCGAACGCGTTCAGCCGCGGCAGCAGGCGCTGATCCTGGTAGACGAACGTGACGTCGCGACGCAGCCGGCTGAGGCCTCGCCTCCACCATCGGTTCAACCGGCTGCCGCGGACATGGACTTCGCCCGCGTTCGGGGTCAGCTGTCCGTGTACGAGGCGCAGGAGCGTCGTCTTGCCCGAGCCGCTCACGCCCGTCACTTCGACCAGCTCGCCGGGCGCGACGCTGAAGTTGACTCCCTTCAGGACCTCGCGCTTGCCAAACGACTTGACGAGGCCCACGAGCTTGACCGCCGGCTCGGGCGCAGTGGCGCCATTGGCGGACGGTCTCTGGCGAGTCTCGCGCAGCGCCCGCGAACCATTGCCCCCGCCGCGCATTTTGGACGCGTCAACACGGCCAGTTGTCGCTGGTCGGCTTCCCACCCTTTCGTCCCAGATTAGCCCATGCCGGCTCATCAGTCGAACGCTAATACGGGCAGCCCAAAGCGACCCTGGGACTTTTGTCCTACTGGCACCCGGTGAGCGCGAGCGTCGCCGGCGCGACCTGGACGCCGAACGCCCCGCCCGTCGGTGATGCCGTGATGACTCGGCTGCCGTCCTCGCCGTCGTCAATTACCGTCGCCGCCGCGCCGGTGACGGTCACGTCGCCGCTCGCCTCGGGCGGCACATAGACGACGGTGGGCGCGTCCCCTACATGCCCGGCGGCGCTGAGACTGAAGCTTCCATCGGAGCTGTCGTACCGGAAGCTCACGCCGGTGTCGGCGGTCGCGCGCGGGTAGACGCGGGCCAGGAGCTGCTCCCGATTTGCGCGCAGGCAGCCGCTCGAATCGGTCGGGCTCTTCGGCGGCGCATACACGCCCCAGGCGCCGCTTCCGTTCTCCTTCCAGGTCCAGAACGCGAATCCCGCGCGGTGCTTTTCCTGCTCGACGACCTGCGAGGCCAGCAGCCGGCTGTCGTCCGCGGGCGGACTCCCGAACTCGGAGACGAAAAGGGCTGCGCCCATCGCCCTGGCCTCGTGCTCGGCCAGCGAGTAGCTCTGGTCGTATCCGCCCCACGGATAAGCAGAGCTCGTTACCAGCTGCGGCAGCAGGTGGTCGACGGTGTAGAAATGCGTGTACGCGTGCAGCGCGAGCACGAGGTTCGGGTACGAGCTCAGCGGCATCGAAAGGTGCGTGGGGAAGTCGGTCACCTCGCGCAGCAGCCCAGTGTCCAGGAAGATCAAATGCCGCGCGTCATCCGCGCCGAGGTTTCGATAGCCGCAGACCGCCGGCATGAAGAAACCCGACCAGCATGGCAATCCGTCGTGCGCGCCGGTGATTGCGTCGATGGCACGGCGATAGAAAGGAAACAGGAGAAGATCCTCGAAACCGGGCGGGAGATTCCAGCCGATCAGGGGCTCGTTGTAGACGCCGTACCCCGCGACGACGGGATCGTTGCGGAAACGCTTGGCGACGTACGCGAGCGCGGCCAGGTACTCGTCCTGGATGCCGTTGCGGTCGTACCAGAAGTTGGTCGTGGCCTCGAGCACCGCGGGATTGACCTCGCGCTGGCTGACGAAGACGTGTGACGGAAGGCCGTCGGTGAACGTCGCCCAGGCCGGCGCGCCGCTGTACTGGCCGAGATCGACATTGGGCCCCGGGCCCACGAAGTTCGAATACGCGTTCTGGTGCATGTCGACGATGACGTACATGCCCTGGTCGCGTGCCCAACCGACGATCTGCGCCACGCGGTCGACGTAAGTCCGGTTGAAGCGCCCGCGCTCAGGCTCGAGCAGGCTCCACGAGATGGGAAGCCGCATCACGTTGAAGCCGAGCCGCGCCATCTGCGACACGTCGGCCTGGCACAACGGCGGATATTTGCTCTCCGCCTTGTTGGCCGGGCACCCGCCGTTCTCGTAAGCAGCAGGATCGATCGGATACTCGGGCTGATTGCGCGGGCCGAACTCGAGCAGCGACGCCGGAGTCGCGCCGTGGAGAAAGACCATGCGGCCCTCGTCGTCGGCGATGTATGGAATCGCGCGCGACGGATGCTCGACATGGAGCCACGACAGCGCACCGGCCGGCGCTCGTGATGACGTTGGCGGCGGGGTGATGCGCGTCGCAAAGGAGACGAGCATCGCGCCGGGATACGTGAACAGGGCGACGACGATCACGAGCACGACGATGAGCGCTCGCTGGATCAAGACGCGACGATCCAGTACGTGACGCCGGCGACGATGACGGCGACTGCGATGAACGCGGCCACAAGTCCCGTCGTCGCACTCGCGGCGCCTTGCAGCTCGCCGTTCGAAGTTCGGATGCGCTGCAGCGACCGCACGGCGCTGAAGATCGCGAATGGGGCGACGATTCCGAACCACAGTGAGAGCAGACCGAGAACCAGGGCTCTTGTCGCGCCCCGGTCTCTCATCTCACCAGAGCTTGCCGCCTCCAAGAAGGATGTAGAGGATCGGGCCGATGCCCCAGAAGAAGCTGATGATGATCCACAGCACCTTCGCCACGCCGCTCAGATCCTTGCGGTTGACGATGTCGATCACGGCGAGAACGAACGCGATCGGGTGCAGAAAGATCGCCAGCACGACCTCGACGAGCAACTTGATCAAAGCGCCACCTCCACGGCGGGCCAGCCGCCGGACGGTGCGTATTCTCCGTCGTCTGACTGGCAGTAGTCGGCTTTGATTCCACCGCCCGCGATCACGCCGACAGCCTCAAGGAACCGGTCGACCTCGGCTTCGCTGTTGTAGGGCGCAAGGCTTGCGCGAACGGCGCCCGGCAAAGCCTTCTTGTGGCCCGCGGTCACCTCGCCTTCGACCGCATCGACGTCGCCTCTGGTCATGTGCAGCAGATGAAAGATGTAGGGGTTCGCACAGAAGCAGCCATGCCTGACGGCGATTCCCCATTCATGGCTGAGTGCTGCAGCCACCAGGCCATGATGGGCGCCTTCGACCACGAAGCTTGCGAGCGCCAGCCGGTCTTTCACCCTTGTGTCGCCGAGCACGGTGACGCCCGGTATGCGGTCCAGGCCGTCGGCGAGCCGCCTGCCAAGCGCAAGCTCCGCGTCGAGCATCTCGTCGAAGCCAAGGTCGAGCAGCGTGTCGATCGCCACGCCAAGGGCGACCGCGCCGATGACGTTCGGCGACCCGGCCTCTTCACGGTCGGGAAGGTCAGCCCAGACCGTGTCGTCCCAGGTGACGATGCTGATCGCGCCGCCGCCCATCACTTCCGGCGCACCGGAGAAGAAGTCGCGCGGCGCGACGAGCACGCCGGCGCCGTATGGGGCGTACATCTTGTGCCCGGAGAACGACACGAAATCGAGGTGTCCGGGATCGCTCGCGGCCAGAACCTCGATGCGGTGATGAGGAGCGAGCTGTGCCGCGTCGACAGAGATGAGTGCGCCGTGGCGATGCGCAAGCTCGGCGACCTCGTGGATGGGGGACACGAACCCAGTGACGTTCGACGCACCGCAGACCGCGACGAGACCGATGGCGCCATCGGCGTCGCGCAGAGCGTGCTCGATCGCCTCGAGGTCGATCTGGCCTTCCTCGGTCAGCCCGACCATCAGGTGGCCGCTGCGGTGCCGCCAGGGAAGAAGGTCGGCGTGGTGCTCCATCTCCGTGACGAGCACGCGGCGTCCGTCCAGGCGTGCCTGCTCGGCGGCGATGCGATTGAGGGCGTCGGTCGTGCCCTTGACGAAGATGACGACCTGCGAGCGTTCGTCGATGCCGAGGAAGCGCGACACCTGCTCGCGCGCCTTCTCGTAGGCGTCGGTCGAGACTCGAGACTTGTAGCCGGTTCCGCGGTGCACGCTCGAGTAGACCTCGGCGAACGTGTTCACCGCGTTCCGAACCCGTTTCAGCGGTGGCGTGCTGGCGGCGTTGTCGAAGTTGATGCCGGTGACGGAACCACCGCCGTAGACGGGAACCGGCAGGTCGACCCCGGCGAAGTGCTCACGCCACACAGTTCGAGCTAAATCTATCGCCCGCCCGCCAAAAAGCCATCCTGTAGCAGGCGCACTAGCGAACCGCCTCTGCGTTGTGTTATTGACACGAGTGCATGCAGGACGCCTCCGATTCCAGCCTTCAGGCGCGAGAGCTCGGCTTCCTCGTACGCCTTGCTCAGGCCGCGGCGTCGACACAGCGTCCCGACGAGCTGCTCGAGCTGATCATCCGGGAGACGACGTCGGCCATCGGCACCGACGTTTGCTCGCTCTACCTGCTGTTGCCCCCCGGGGGTGAGCTGCTGCTGACCGCGACCAACGGTCTCAACGAAAACATGATCGGCAAGGTCCGCATGAGGGTGGGCGAGGGGATAACGGGCTGGGTCGCGGAGTCACGGCGTCCGGCGATCGTCCCCGATGTCAGCAAGGACCCGCACTGGAAATGGGTGCCGGGGCTGGACGAGGACAGGTTCCATTCAATGGCGTCGGTGCCGATTGAGTCCGGGCCGCGGCTCGTCGGTGTGGTCAACGTCCAGAGCACCGAGCGGCGGGAGTTCGACTCAGGCGACATCGATTTCCTGCGGGCGATCGCCGCGCAGGTGGCCGGCATCCTCGAGCGCAGCGAGCTGCAGCGGCGGACGGAGGTGCAGCTGGCGGAGATCCAGCTGTCTCACGACATCCACGAGCGTTTCACCAAGCTGTCGCTGGACGGCGCCGGAATTCATTCGATCCTGGATGTGATCGGCTCGCTCGCGGGTGGCCATGCCGCTCTGTACTCGGCCGACGGATATCGGATACGCGGCGCGGGCGAACCGTCGGACGGGATGCCTCAGCGCCTTCACCTTCCGACGTCTGCGAGCTCGATCGGGCGTGAGCTTCGGATCAATGCCGGCCGGCCGCCGCGCGCGATCGACCTGGTGCCGGTTCGCGCCGGCGCCGATGTGCTCGGCCTGCTCGCGGTCGACGTCGACCAGAGCAGCGGTGCGGCCGAGGGCAGGATGCGCGCGTTGGAGCACGGCTCGACGATCCTCGCGCTCGAGCTGGCCAAGGAGCGGGCGACCGCCGAGGTCGAGCGCAGGCTCCGTGGCGACCTCGTCGAGGAGGTGCTCGCCGGAGGCCTCGAGGCGCAGGAGGCGGAGCGCATCGCGCGCCAGGCGGAGCGCCTAGGACATCGTCTTCCACAGCGCGCGTGGGTCGTGGTGCTCGAGGCGGATGACGACAAGACCGAGGCCGCGCTGGCGGCGCGAGGTCAACAGGACCGCCTCGATGCCGCGCTCGCCGGCATCGTCCGGTCGCGCCTTCCTGGAGCGTTGACGCTGGTCCGGTCGGCGTCGGCGGTGTTCCTGGTGCCCGACGAGCTGGCGGCCGACCTGACCGCGGTCGAGAAGCTCGGCGCGCAGATCCTGGCGGCGGCGGCGCCGGTGATGAAGCCGGGCTCGGGGTCGGTCGGCATCGGCAACCTCGCCAATGGAGTCGCCGAGCTGGCTCGCTCGCACGTCGAGGCGCGTCAGGCGCTGCGCCTTACGCGACGCGCCGGCGGACGCGGCCACGTCGCGTCGTACCGCTCGCTCGGAGCATTTCGGTTGCTGCTCGAGGTGCAGAGCCCCGAGGCACTGCAGCGTTTCGTCAACGAGCTGCTCGGCCCGCTCCTGCAGTACGCGCAGTCACGCGATACGCCTTTGCTTGAGACGCTCGAGGCCTTGTCTGCCGCACGCTGGATCCGCCGCGCTGCTGCGCGACAGCTTGGGATTCACATCAACTCCATGACGTATCGGGTCGAGCGCATCCAGGCGCTGACCGGCTTGCAGCTCGACGATCCCGAGACACGTGTTGCGATCTCGATCGCCCTGCGCGCCCGCGCGATGCTCGGGATGTAGTGCGAGATGTTCACCGTCGACCAGCGCGATGCCGTTCGCGATCGCGTGATCGCACTCGCTGAGAAGGACCCGCGCATCGTCGCCGGCGCAGTCGTCGGCTCGCTTGCGCTCGGAAGCGGTGATCGGTACTCCGACCTCGACTTGACAT
>DASSLJ010000121.1:0-7261 GCA_035689585.1 Candidatus Dormiibacterota bacterium | reverse complement strand
CCGGCAACCGTGCGCGAACCGTATTCGACGGACGAGAACCTGTGGGGCCGATCCATCGAGGCCGGCGTGCTGGAGGATCCATGGGCCGAGCCGCCGAAGGACGTGTACGCGTGGACGCGCGACCCACGGGACTGCCCGGATGAACCGGCGTACGTCGAGATCGGCTTCAGGGAAGGCGTCCCGGTCGCGCTCGACGGCAAGCCGATCGCGGCGCTCGACCTCGTCACCGCTCTGAACCGCATCGGCGGCGAAAACGGCGTTGGTCGCATCGACCACCTCGAGAACCGGCTCATCGGCATCAAATCGCGCGAGATCTACGAGGCGCCGGCGGCGGTGATTCTTTTGCAGGCCCACCAGGCGCTCGAGGACATCACGCTGCCCAAAGAGGTCGCGCGCTTCAAGGACACGGTCGCGCATCAGTGGGCGCAGATGGTCTACGACGGACTGTGGTTCAGCCCGCTGCGCGATGCGCTGTACGCGTTCGTTGTCGAGACACAGCGCCACGTCACCGGTGACGTGCGCCTGAAGCTGTTCAAAGGCTCGTCGCACGTGGTCGGGCGCAAGGCGCCGCATCAGCTGTATCAGCTGTCGCTTGCGACATATGGCAAGGGCGACGAGTTCGACCAGTCGGCGGCCGCGGGGTTCATCAAGCTGTGGGGCATGGGCGTGCGCACGTCGGCCCAGGCGCAGGGGCAGCTCCATGCACGTGACTTCGGCCGCTTGCTCGGCGATGCGAAGAGGCTGAGCAAATAGCGACGAAGAAGCTGTGGGGCGGACGGTTCGAGCGCGGGCTGCTTCCGGAGCTCGAGCGATTCGCCTCATCGCTGGCGGTCGACTACGAGCTCTACCCCTACGACATCGCGGGCAGCGTCGCGCACGCTCGCGGCCTGAAGGCCGCCGGCATTCTCACCGCGTCGCAGCTCGCCGCCATCGAACGCGGCCTCAAGCGCATCAAACGCGAGCTCGACGAAGGGTCGTTCAAGTTCGCGCCGACCGACGAGGACATTCACACCGCCGTGGAGCGACGGCTCACGGAGCTCACGCCGCACGGGGCGCGGCTCCACGCAGGCCGTTCCCGCAACGACCAGGTCGCGCTGGACATGCGGCTCTACTGCCGTGACGCCGCCGGCGAGGCGATCACATCGCTCGGACAGCTGATCGACGCCCTGGCAACGAAGGCCGCAGCGCACGCCGACTGGGTCATGCCGGGATACACGCATCTTCAGCGCGCCCAGCCGGTGACCGTCGGCTATCACCTCCTCGCTCATGCCGAGCCGCTGCTGCGCGACGTTCAGCGGTTTCGCCACGCGCACCAAGCCGCAAGCGCGATGCCGCTCGGCTCCGCCGCTCTTGCCGGCTCGACGCTGGCGCTCGAGAGGCAGGTCGTCGCGCGCGAGCTCGGGCTGCGGGCGCTGACCGAGAACGCGATGGACGCGGTGAGCGACCGCGACTTCGCGCTCGACCTCGTCTACGCCTGCACATCCACGTCCGTCCATCTGAGCCGGCTCGGGGAGGACGTCGTCCTGTGGTCGAGCAGCGAGTTCGGGTTCGTCGTGCTCGCCGACGAGATCGCCACGGGGTCGAGCCTGATGCCGCAGAAGAAAAACCCCGACATTGCAGAGCTGCTTCGGGGGCGCGCGGGCCGGTCGATCGGCGGCCTCGTCGCCCTGGCCACCGTGCTGAAAGGGCTTCCGTTGACCTACGACCGCGACCTCCAGGAGGACAAGCCGGCGGTCTTCGCGGCGGTGGACAACGCGCTCGACTCCATCCGTGCGGCCACGCTCCTGGCGCAGCACCTCGACTTCAACCGCGAGCGGCTCTCGGAGGCCGCGGCCGACCCCATCCTGCTCGCCACCGACGCCGCTGACGAGCTCGTCCGGGCCGGAAAGCCGTTCCGCCACGCACACGAGCAGGTCGGGCGACGGGTCCGCGACGCGACCTTTGCGCCGCCGTGGGACGCCAGGACCTCGGTGGCCAAGCGCCGGCTGGACGTCGCCCGCCGCGCGAAGGCCATTCGCAAGGAAGCCGCCGGGCTCACGCGGTAGAGTTCCGCCGTGCTTCTGGCCGTCGACGTCGGCAACACCAATGTCACGATCGCCCTGTTCGACGGCGACCGCCTCGCTGCGGATTGGCGGGTCACCTCACACCGGGAGCGGACGGCGGACGAGGTCGCGCTCGAGCTCCGGCAGCTGTTCGAGCTGCGCGGTTTCAGCCTCGACATCGTGAGCGGCGTCGTCATCTCCAGCGTCGTGCCGACGCTGAATCCGGCCCTCGTCGAAGCGTCCCGGCGCTATCTCAAATGCGAGCCGGTGATGGTCGGTCCGGGGGTGAAGACGAGCGTCCGCATCCGCTACGACAACCCCAAGGACGTCGGCGCCGACCGCATCGCCAACGCCCTGGCGGCATATACGAAGTACGGCGGCCCGATCGTCGTCATCGATTTTGGCACCGCGGTCACCTACGACGCGATCAACGCCGACGGCGACTACCTCGGCGGGGCGATCGCCCCAGGAGTCGAGATCTCGCTCGACGCCCTGGTCAGCCAGACGGCCATGCTCCGCCGGGTCGAGCCGGTCGCCCCGGACTCGGTCATCGGACGGAACACGGTCGCCTCCATCCAGTCGGGGCTGGTCTGGGGCTTTGTCGCCCAGGTCGAGGGCATGGTCAAACGGATGATCGACGAGCTTGGCGGGAAAGCCCGGGTCATCGCCACCGGCGGCCAGGCTTCCCTCGTCGCCGACCTGACCCATGTGATCGAAATCACCGACCCGCTGCTGACCCTCGACGGTTTACGCCTTATCTACGCTCAAAACTCCGACGGGGGTGCTAGATAAAGGCCCGCCAAAATGCAGACCGCGCAGCCCTTCCATCTATACGTGCTCGACCCACAGGCGCCGTCCGGCCTCGTGGCCACCGGTCTTGAGACCGAGCAGCTGGGCGATCCGGCCCGGATCGAGCAGCCGGCGCTCGTCCTTCTCAAGCCTGGCCAGCAGGCGCCGGAGCACGTCGCCGCCATCGAGATGCCTCCGGACGCGTCGCCGTCTGCGCTGCGCGAGCTGATCCGGGTCGCGATCGAGAACGTGGCGCTGAAGCAGCGCGTCACTGAGCTGGAGCGAGAGGTTCACAGCCGCCACCGAAGATTCCGCGAGCTCAACCGCATCGGCATCGCGCTCTCCGCGGAGAAGGACATCAGCCGCCTGCAGTCGTTCATCCTCACGACGGTCCGCCAGCTGACGCACGCGGACGGCGCCAGCTTGTGGCTGAAGATGGAAGAGGACGGTCAGCCGAAGCTGTTTCTCGCGTCGAGCCAGAACCATTCCATCGACAAAGACACGTATTCCGCTTTCACCGTTCCGGTCGATGAGAGAACCGTAGTCGGCTACACGGTTTCGACGGGTCGCAGCCAGATCTACGACGACGCTTACAACCCGCCGGCGGGCAAGCCACGCGGAGGCAAGACGTTCGACGCCCAGTTCGGCTACCGGACGAAGTCGATGCTCACGGTGCCGATGCGCAACTACAAGGACGAGGTTGTCGGCGCCGTCCAGCTGATCAACGCCAAGCGGCGCCTCGAGACACGGCTCACCGTCGACAACGTCGCGACCGAGGTCATCAGCTTCCAACCGGACGACGTGGAGATGATCGAATCGGTCGCCAGCCAGGCCGCCGTGGCGCTCGACAACAAGAACCTTCTCGATTCGATCCAGGCGCTGTTCGACGGGTTCGTCCAGGCGAGCGTGACCGCGATCGAGCAACGAGACCCGAGCACCGCAGGTCACTCCGGGCGCGTCGAGCACATGACATCGGCGCTGGCCCGAGTCATCAACGAGATCGCGACCGGGAAGTTCATGGACGTCAACTTCACCGACGACCAGCTCAAAGAGCTGCGCTACGCATGCCTGCTCCATGACTTCGGCAAGGTCGGCGTCCGCGAGCACATCCTCGTCAAAGCGAAGAAGCTTGCGCCCGGTCAGCTCGAGGTCATCCAGTCGCGCTTCGAGTTCATCGAGCGGTCGGTGCAGGTCAGGTACGCGACCGAGAAGCTAGAGGCGATGCGCGCGGGGAAAAACGGCAAGACGCTCGACGAAATCGATACGCGCCTCGAGCAAGAGCTGATGCAGCTGCGCGAATGGGTCGAGAGCATCGTCGTGGCCAATGAACCCTCAGTCATGCCTGAGGACAAAGCCTCGACGCTTGAGTTTCTGTCGCAACAGACCTATTACGACATGGCGGGGCGCGCGCACCCGATGCTGGAACCTCAGGAATTTCGTTTCCTCAGCATCCGCAAGGGAACGCTCGACCCACAAGAGCGGCTGGAGATGGAATCGCACGTGACTCACAGCTTCCATTTCCTCACCAAGATTCCGTGGACGCCGGTCATGAGGGGAATCCCGGAGATCGCCTACGGCCATCACGAAAAGCTGGACGGATCCGGTTATCCGCGGGGGTTGACCGGCGATCAGATCCCGCTGCAGGCCCGCATGATGACGATCGCCGACATCTACGATGCGCTGACCGCGCAGGACCGCCCTTACAAGCGTGCGGTGTCGGAAACGACGGCGCTCGACATCCTCAACGAAGAAGCCGGCCAGGGGAAGCTCGACCCCGATCTTCTCGACGTGTTCATCACCAAGCACGTCTATCAACCGGCGCCCCACCCCACGAAGTCAGAGGCTGCGCCGTGACTTCGCGGGGACCCCTGATGGTGGCGCTGTGAGGATCAAGTTCTGGGGTACGCGCGGCACGCGTCCGACGCCGGGAAGGCGAACCTTGCGCTACGGCGGCAACACCACGTGCATCGAGGTGCGCGACAAGGAAAACAACCTGCTGATCATCGACTCCGGATCGGGCATTGCGGAGCTTGGCAGCACGTGCAGCCCGACCGAGCCGCTGCAGGCGCACCTGCTCATCACCCACACGCACCTCGACCACATCCAGGGATTTCCGTTCTTTCTGCCCGCATTCGTTCCCGGCACGACGCTGACGATCGTCGGACCGGCCGGATCGGCGAAGTCCCTGCAGGCCGCGTTCGCCGACCAGACAGACCCCGCGTACTTCCCGGTGCGGCTGAGCCACATGCCGGCGGAGATGGAATTCATCGAGCGCAACCCGGGCGAAACTTTTGAAGTCGGCGCGCTTCGCATCACTCCGCATCTGCTGATGCATCCGATCCCGACGTTCGGTTATCGGATCGACGAGGGCTCGTCCAGGTTCGCGTTCGCCACGGACAATGAGCTCGCCCTGTTCGCGAACGGCACGAACGGGACGCTCAAGGATCTCGCCAACTGGTGCCGCGACGCCGACCTCCTCGTCCACGACGCGCAGTACAGCGCCGAGGAGTACAAGACGCGCGCCGGCTTCGGCCATTCTTCGTACGAGCAGGCGCTGTCTCTCGCTGAGCAGGCGGGCGTCAAGGAGCTGGCCTTCTTCCATCACGACCCGATGCACGCGGACATCGAGATCGACGCGTTGATCGAGGAGGCGATGGGCAATCACCGCGCTGCGGGTGGCGCCGAAGTGAACTCATTCCCGGCTGCCGAGGAGATGGAGCTCGCGCTCTAGATAACCTTTTCGGTCGTGGCAGAGGATTTCCTGCGCGACCGCCTGGACAAGGTAGAGCGATTGCGCGCGGCCGGCATCGATCCGTACTCGCGTGGATTTCTGCCGACACACAGCACCGCCGCGGCTCGGGCACTGCTCGGCGACCAGGAGCGCACCGATCCGGTCTCGGTTGCCGGGCGATTGATGGTCAAGCGCCAGCAGGGTGGGCTTGTGTTCGCCGACCTGCAGGACGGCCGCGGCCGCATCCAGCTGATGGCCAACCGCAGCGTCCTCGGGGACGACGAGTTCGCGCGTTTTGCCGATCTGGATCTCGGCGACATCGTCGGTGTGACGGGTCCGGTGTTTCGCACGAAGCGCGGCGAGATCACGGTCGAGGTCCAGGCATTTCAACTGCTCACGAAATCGCTGCGGCCGTTGCCCGAGAAATGGCATGGCCTGAAGGATGTCGAGATCCGCTATCGCCAGCGGTACGTCGACCTGATCGCCAACCCGGAGGTGCGCGACGTTTTTCGCGCGCGCACGAAGATCATCACCGCGATCCGAGGTCTCATGGACGAGCGCGGGTTCATGGAGGTCGAGACGCCGGTGCTGCAGGAGATCCCGGGCGGCGGCCACGCGCGTCCCTTCGTGACGCACCACAACGCTCTCGACCGCGACCTGTACCTGCGCATCGCATTGGAGCTGCACCTCAAGAGGCTCGTCGTCGGCGGTTTCGAGCGTGTCTATGAGATCGGCCGGGTGTTTCGCAACGAAGGGCTCTCCCCTCGGCACAACCCCGAGTTCACGCTGATGGAGTGCTACCAGGCTTACGCCGACTACGAGGACATGATGCAGCTCGTCGAGGACCTGATGGTCGTCTCGGCGATGGCCGCGGAGCGTCCGCTCGAGACGTCATATGAGGGTGAGCCGGTCAATCTGACGCCACCGTACCGGCGCGAGCGGATGGCCGACCTCGTGCTCGAATACACCGGTAAGCACGCGGTCGGGGAAGAGCTCAACGATCTGTTCGAGGAACACGTGCAGCCACGTCTCCGGCACCCGACGTTCGTGCTCGACTATCCAATCGAGGTGTCACCGCTGGCGCGGCCGCGCGAGGACGATCCAAGGTTTGTCGAGCGGTTCGAGCTCATCGTGCTCGGGCGTGAATATGCGAACGCCTTCACGGAGCTGACGGATCCAATCGACCAGCGCGCGCGGTTTGAGGCTCAAGCGGAGTTGCGTGCGTCCGGCAACGTCGAGGCGCATCCGATGGACGAGGACTTTCTCCGCGCGGTCGAATACGGCTTGCCGCCGTGCGGCGGGCTAGGCGTGGGAATCGACCGGCTGATCATGCTCGTGACCGATCAGCCGTCGATCCGAGACGTGATCCTGTTTCCAGTGATGAAGTCGGAGTCCTGATGCTCGCGCTCGACTTCATCCGCAAGAACCCAGATGCCATCAAGCGCGCCGCCGAACTGAAGGGCGAGCCCGCGCCGGTCGACGAGATCCTTCGCCTCGATGAGCTGTGGCGCGGACACCTCCACCGCGCGGAAACGCTCAAGGCAGAGCAGAACGAGCTGTCCAAAGAATTCGCGAAAACGCGTGAGGATGCCTTGAAGGAGCGCCTCCGCCAGATGGCAGACACCGCGAAGAGCGAGCTGTCGGTTGCCGATGCGGTCAAGCGTGAGCTCGACGACCTTCTGCTGCGCGTGCCGAATCT
>DASSLJ010000120.1:0-4337 GCA_035689585.1 Candidatus Dormiibacterota bacterium | reverse complement strand
GCCGCCCCACAGCACGGGATAGCTGGGATCTGATTTCGGCTCCTCGGACTCAGGAGCCTCGACGGCAACGGTGAATCCAAGCAGGTTTGTGTAGAACTCTCGACTCCGCGCTATATCGGTCACGGTCAGCCGCAGGTGGTGGATCGGGCCCAGTTCGATTGGAGCGGCCATTGCCATTTCCCCCTTGTGAGACAGGCTTTCGGAACGTCGACCGTTCGTCATACAAACGAAACGATCACGCATCGGCGACCGGAGGTCAACCGAACGATTGACGCGCGATCTCCATCGAATGACGGTAGTGGCATCCTCGGCAGAGCGAGAGACTCGGACATAACGACGCCCCCATATACGAGAAGGGATGGACATGCAAGCCGATCGACCGTCCGAAGACCTCGCGCGCTTTCCATGGTCGTTCTTCGTCCTCGCGTATGGGTTCACGTGGCTGGTGTTGCTGCCGGCTTACGTGACGCATCCACCCGCAGGTGCGCTGCTCGCATTCGTGGCGGTCGCCCAGTTCGGTCCGTCGCTTGCCGCGTTTGCCTTGACGTTCCGTTCGGGCGGTTGGCCCGCAGCCGGCCGCCTGGCAAAGCGTGCCTTGAACTTCCACATCCCTGCCGTCTGGCTCGTTGTCGTATTCGTGCTGCCGGCGGCGATAGCCGCCACCGCCTATTACCTGAATGTCGGACTCGGGAACTCGGCGCCCAAGACTCCACTCCTGGCGCAGCCGATCGCGATTGTGCCGACATTCCTCTTCATCCTCTTGCTCCAGGGACCGGTGCCTGAAGAGTTCGGCTGGCGGGGCTATGCCCTCGACAGGCTGCAGGCACGTTGGCCCGCCCTGACCGCGAGCGTCGTCCTCGGGGTGATCTGGGGCGCCTGGCATCTGCCGCTGTTCTTCTTGCCGGGTGTGAGCCAGTCATACATGCCGTTCTGGGGCTTTCTGGTCATGACCGTCGCCTTATCGATCCTGATCGCCTGGCTCTACAACAACACCGGCCGAAACTTGCTCGTGGTGCTGTTGTTCCACGCCGGCGTGAACCTGTGGTCGTTCGGCGTTTTTCCGCCGCTCGACCTCGCGTCCGGTTCGAGCCAGAGCGGCTTCTTCATCCTCACAGCGCTCTATGTCGCCGCCGCAGCCGTGGTCACCATCGTCTGGGGTGCGACCACTCTCAGCCGCGCGCCGCATGCCGGGAGCAAAGGCTCGACCCGCGGCTCGGCAGCTCCTGTTTAGATCGCCGGCACAGGTGCCTTCAGTCGGTCTTCGACCGCGACGACGCCGGCCAGTCTGCGAACCGCGGCGGTCAGGCTGTCGGCCTGCTCTCGCGATGCGACGGTCCCGTCCAAATGCACCACGGCGTCGGCGATCGTAAAGGTCACCTGACTGGAAAGACCAAGCTGCCGTTGCACGATCTCAGCGACGTCCCACGCAAGCGTCTCTTCTGAACGCAGGAACACCTTGAGCAGGTCCGCGCGGCTGACGATGCCCACGAGCTTGCCACCTGCGTCCACGACAGGGAGCCGCTTGAGCCCACGCGACAGCATGGTCGCGGCGGCGTCACCCAATCCGGCGGAGTCCTGCACTGTGACCACCGGAGTGGTCATCAAGTCGCGCGCCAGCTCCGGCCTGTTCCCTTGATGACGCAGCAAGTCCGATTCCGACACCATCCCCACGAGCGACCCCGCATCGTCGACGACGGGCAGACCGCTGATCCCATGGATCCAGAGCTGTTCGACCAGGCGGTGATATGGCTCGTTGGGCGCAACTGTGACGACGTCTTCAACCATCACGTCGGCAATCTTCCAGACCTTGTCAGCGGAATTCATTTCGCTGCCTCCTCTATTGCTGCCGAGCCGGCAGGCTCGGCCCTATTTCCACGCGGCATTTCGCAAACCGAGAGCGCGAGAGTGACGGCGGCGTCGTGATCGAGACGCTTGCCTTCGTCGAACAGCCGCTTGAAATCCGACGCCGCAAGCGTCGCGCCCAGCTCGGCGACCATCTGCGCGTGCTGCTTCTGCCGCGCCGGCTGCAGCGGCGCCTGCAGCCATTCCCGAATCCCCTCGGCCGCACCGATCAACCGCACGCCCGTGGCGTCGTCGCCGCCGAGTGCTGCGAGCCGGCCAACACTATCGATGGTCGAGGTGATCGCGTATCGCTCGGTCACACCGGAGAGCAGCCGCAGGCTTCGGGCGAGGTCCACGCGCGCGGCCTCTAGCCTGCCGAGGCAGAGCTCCTGCGCACCGACGTGACCGAGGGCCATCCCCAGGTTGAGGTCGTCGCCGGACTTCTCGGACAGCGCGAGTGCCTCCTGCGGATACGGTTCGGGATTGCCGTCGCCATCAATCGCGGGCGAGTTCCACGCCACGACGTTCGCGCAGATCGCGAGTCCCCAGTCGTCTCCGGTCGCCGAGAAGATGCTGCGGCTCTCCGCGATGAACTCGGCCGCACGGGCCGGATCCTGTGACCAGGCTCCAACCGCCATCAACACCAGCAGGGTTGCGATCGGTTGACGCTCGTCGAGCTTGCGGAACAGGGCAATCGAGCGGGGAAGAAATGTCATTGCCGTGGCTTCGTCTCCAAGCCACACCGCGGCGATGCCCACCATCCCCGCGAGACGAGCCTCGGCCAGCTCCGAGCATGCGCCGGTATCGAGCGCTTTCCGGGCACGCCGGCCACCCTCGGCCAGCCGTCCGAAGAACCACCAGTACGGCCAGAAGTGCCACGTCATCTCCGCCAGGCGCTCGATGTCGCCCGATGCGAGATACCAGTCCATGGCGGCGGCGACGTTGGCGGACTCGCGATCGAAAGCGCGCAAAGCAGAGCGCTGACCTGGCCCGAACACCTCGACGGCCGTCGTCTTGACGCAGCCGCCGACAAATGCGGCGTGGATGGCGCTCACGGTATCGGCCGATCCGGCTTCCATGAGTTTCTCCTCTGCGAACTCGCCGACGATCTCGAGCATGAAATAGCGCGACTGGCCATCCAGGACCTCGCGATGGATCAGGCTGCTGTCGAGGATGGCCTCGAGCGAGTCGAGCAGTGCCGTGCCCGTCAATTCGGGGCAGATGGCCGCGGCCCCATCGACCGTGAATCCGCCGCGAAAGACCGCCAGCTTCAGGAAGAGGCTGCGATCGCGTTCGTCGAGCAGATCGAAGCTCCACTGGATGGCGGATCGCAGAGTCCGCTGGCGGTCGGGCAGGTCGCGCAGGCCGCCGCCGAGGTCGAGCATGGCATTGAGTCGCGAGAGCAGCTCCGACGGCGCAACGACTCGACATCGAGAAGCTGCGAGCTCGATGGCAAGCGGTAGTCCGTCCAGCCGGCGCACGATCGCGGCGGCCGCGGCCACCTCGGCGGGTGGAAACTCGAGCTCGGGACGGACGGCCCTAATTCGGTCGAGGAAGAGCTTCACTGCGGGGGACTCGAGCTGATCTGCCGTGCTCGCTCGTTCGCCTGGAACCCGGAGGGGTGAGATCGGAACCTCGTACTCCGCCCGGAGGTGCAGGGGCATGCGCGAGGTGACAAGGATCTTCACGCGCGGAGCCGCCTCTACGAGTTCGGTGAGGTAGGGCGCGGCACCGAGCACTTGCTCGAAGTTCTCCAGCAACACGAGCGTCTCGCGCGACTGCAAATGTGCCTTGACCGCATCGGCGGCGGGGTAGTGACCCGCAGGCACGTTGAGCGTGTTCAGGATTGCCGCCGGCACGAGCTCGGGATCCCGGATCGAGGCGAGTGGGACGAGCCACGCCCCACCGGCAAACCGGTGCCGCGAGTCAAGAGCCGCTTCGAGAGCGAGTCGTGTCTTGCCAACGCCGCCGGGTCCGGTCAAGACCGTGACTCTCACCCGGTCGTCTGAAAGAAACGCTTTGAGCAGCGCCAGCTCGTCGCAACGGTCGACCAGCGCTGTCGACGGAGCCGGCAGGTTGCCCGTGACGCGCGGTGGCGCGACACGGTTCTTTCGGTCTCCGGAAATCGAATGTTGGAATCGTTCGGTGATGAGCACGGCGACGTCGTCGAGCACAAGGCCGGCCAGTTCGTCGGACGTATGGAAGCTTCTGTAAGAGGCTTCGGCGTCCGCCCGAATTCGCTCGAGCATCGCGTTCAGCCTCGCCTCGCGGTCTGGCGCCGGCTCTTTGACGTAGATCAGCCTCGGAAGCCGTTTCGCGCGTCCGTACTCGTCTTCGATACCGGACAGATCGCTGCCCGGCGCCACCCAGCCACCGCTCTGCCAGTAGATGCCGAGGAAGATCTCGGATTGCTCGAGGTAGGCGCGGTAGAGCTCCGACGGTGGATGTGGCCTTGCGCCGAGCTCGAACAGGATCGGTGTGAGGCGGAGCGACTC
>DASSLJ010000119.1:0-3149 GCA_035689585.1 Candidatus Dormiibacterota bacterium | reverse complement strand
GTTGGTTGCTCTCGTGTTGGGCGGCGTGTGTGTCGTCGTCCCGGTCAATGCCTTGGCCGGCTCCCTGCCCAGTGGCGAACGTTCGCATGGCAATGTCACTATCGAGCCGGCTTACGACGACATGACGGGCGGCATCGTCTTTCTGCAAACGCCGAACCAGCTCGCGCCGCTCGGGCCCACGAATGTGATCCAGAACGTCAATGGGCGCGCGGTTGCGCCCCTGTACCTCGTCGTTTACCCACCCGGGACCAGCGGCACCTTCAACTGCATGGGCGTCCCTGGCAACTGTCCCGATCACGGCGGCGCCATTGCCGGCCTTGCCTCGTCGGTGGTTCCGAGCGTGTATACGTCTGCGAGCGCCGTTCCCGGCCACGACCATCTCGTTGGGGTCGCGAAGACGGGCGGAGACTTCAACGCCGCCTGGCATGTCTACGTCGAGCTGTTCACTAGCAACGCCGCGGTTCGGCACATCACGCTGCTCAGCGACCTCAATGCGGCCAAAGCCACGGGCGACGTGAGGGAGGTAGACACCGGAATCGTCTTCCTGTGCGCGGTCGTCTCCGAGTCGTCATATGTGGCCGGCACGCCGGTCGGCTAGTCTCGTCGCGCGCCGGGAGACCGATGCGCTCCCGGCGCTTCTCGCCTCGACGCTTCAACTCACTGAGCCGTTGAGGGGGGTGGGCGTCTACCTGACCGTCTCGCGCGTCGACGTCGAGGACGCGCCGCCGCTCAGGGCGCGAGCTTCAGAGTCACGATCTTGAACGGAGTGAAGTCGAGCTCGAGCCCCGCCTCCGCGATGTCACGCTCGAGCAGGTCGCATACCGTGATGCGCCGCGCCGGCAGGGTCGTGGTGAGGCGCGCGCGGCACGGTCTCCCCCACGCCTCATAGAGCCGTACGATCACCGCGTCTGAATCCTCCGCGCGCTTGATCGCCTCGACCACGACCTGCGGCGTGTCGACGGCGATGAGTGACCGCGACGTGCCGGCCGGCAGGTTGGTTGGGACGTGACGCAGCGGAGCGTTCAATTCCTCCGCCGCCTGGATCACGGCCGCCGCCCGCCAATCGCCGACATGCGGCATGAGCGCATAGGTGAATTGGTGAGACCCGATGTCGGCGGTCGGGTCCGGATGCGTCGGCCCGCGCAGCAGCGACAGCCGCATCACGGAGTCATGGATGTCGTACCCGTGCTTGCAGTCGTTGAGCAGCGCGACGCCGTAGGCGCCGTCGCCGAGATCCGACCACCGCTGCGCGCACACCTCGAACATCGCCCGCGCGCGGCTGTCATCGAAGTGCGTCGGACGCATGACATGCCCGAACTGGATTTCGTACGTCGCCTCGCGCGCGCTGACCGTCACCGGGAACGCGACCTTCAGGATCTTGTGCCGCTCCCGCCAATCGACGTGCGTGTCAAAACGAAGCACGCGGCCCTCGAGCGACACCTGCTGTTTGATCCACGATCGACTTGCCGGCCCGAACGAGACGAATGCGTCCCGGTGCTCGACGTCGAGATCCCACGCATCCCAGCGCTTCGGATTGTCGTCGTGCAGCTCGAAGACGTTGCCTGGACCGCTCAGCACTTCGCGCTTGGCTTCCTTGTCCCAGATCGAGGTCACGATCCCGCGGTCATCGAGCTCGACGCGAAGAAACTCGTTCTCCAGACCAGCATCCCGCTCTGACGGCTTCTCGACCACCGCCCATCCGCACGCCGGCGCGCCACCGCGCGGATGCGAGCTCGGGTTGAACACAGCGACGCCGTCGCCGTCGCCGGCGATGTTCGCGACTGAAACCGCGGCAATTTGCTCCGCGCTTGAGATGACCTGGCTCAGATCGCGCTCGGCATCGGCGTAAACCCAATCGATGCTCGAGCCAGGAAGGATGTCGTGAAACTGGTTGAGCAGAAGCGCTTTCCACGCGGCGTCGAGTTCCTCACGCGGATAGCCGCCCGAAGCCACGGACCACATCTCCGCCTCGCGCAGGGACTGCTGCGCCCGCCGGTTCAATCGCTTGACGCGCGACTGCGTCGTGTACGTTCCGCGATGGAGCTCGAAGTACAGCTCGCCCGAAACGGTCGCGAGGTCGTGCGCCTCGTCGGCGGCAGTCGCAAAGAAATCGGCGGCGCGACCCATCTCCACCCCGTACCGGTGCGCCGCATCGATCATCTCCGGCTGCGGCCCGCCGCCGCCGTCGCCCCATCCGAAGAGGTAGAGCGAGCGATTGGAGCTCGACGCATCTTTGAAGCTCCGGACGCTTTGCTCCAGCTCCTCACGCTCGAAGCTGCCGTTGTAGGTGTCGGCGGGCGGGAAGTGCGTGAAGATCCGGCTGCCGTCGATTCCTTCCCACATGAACGTGTGGTGCTCGGGCTTGTTCGTGTCGTTCCACGAGAGCTTCTGCGTCAGGAAGTAGCGACAACCGGACGCGGCGATCAGCTGCGGCAGGTTGCCCGGATAGCCGAAAACGTCGGGCAGCCACAGGATGTCCGTCTCGTATCCGAACTCGCGCATGAAGAATCGCTTGCCGTACAGGAGCTGGCGCACCAGCGCCTCGCCCGAAGGCAGGTTGCAGTCGGCCTCCACCCACATCGCACCCACCGGCTCCCATTGCCCGGCCGAGATCTTCTCCTTGATGCGCGCGTAGATGCCCGAGTACGACTCCTTCATCCACTGGTACTGCGCCGGCTGCGATGCGGCGAAGACGTAGTCGGGATGTGCGTCCAGCAGCTCGAGCTGCGTCGACCAGCTGCGCGCGACCTTGCGCCGGCCCTCACGCAGCGGCCACTCCCATGCGGTGTCGATGTGCGCGTGGCCGACGGCGGTCACGCGATGGGCCGCATCGATCTGCAGCGACTCGCCACTCGGCTCGACCGCATCGAGAAGCACGAGCTTTGACTCGCGCATGAAGAATGCCGGCTCCGGCGATTCGCGAAGCTCGAGCATCGAAGCCGCCGGCTCCTCGCCCGATTCGCTCGCACGCGGATTGGCGGCGGCCTCGAGGTAGAAGTCGATGTCCGGACCGTCGATGGGCAACCACCGATGGTTCGGATCCACTCCACGCCACGGCCGTCCGTCCTTCCATGCCAGCGCTTCGCAGGTGAATCCCGTCGGTCCGTCGAACCCAAGGTCGAAGACAGCAGCGACGCGCTTACCGGCCC
>DASSLJ010000118.1:0-2084 GCA_035689585.1 Candidatus Dormiibacterota bacterium | reverse complement strand
CTTTTCGCGGGCGATCTGGCCGATGGTGTCGCCGAGGTACTTCTGGTGGTCGAGCGCGACGTTCGTGATGACAGCGACCCCAAGGTCGAGCGCGTTCGTCGCGTCGAGCCGGCCACCGAGTCCGACCTCACACACGAGGAGGTTCGCGCGCGGAGCGAGGTAGGCGATCGCCATCACGGTCAGCATCTCGAACTCGGTCGGTGGCCCCATCTCTGCGCTCACCCACTCGAGCGCCGGTCCGAGGCTCTCGAGCGTCGACGCGAAATCGGCCTCGGATATCGGCGTGCCGTTGACCTCGATGCGCTCGGTGTAGGAGATGAGATGCGGCTTTGGCATGAAGCCGACGTTGTGGCCCGCGGCGCGCAGAATCGAGCTCAGGCACGCACCAGTCGACCCCTTGCCGTTGGTGCCGGCGATAAGCGCTCCGCGAAGTCGTGCATCAGGTTTGCCTAGATGGTCGAGAAGCGCGCGGGTGCGTTCCGTGCCGAGCTTCATCGCGAAGCGGCCCTGCCTCGAGATGAAGTCGAGCGCCTCTTGATAGGTCAGGCTCGCATCGCCTCGATCGCGTGCCAGTCCGAACGCATCGAGATCGCGCGGGTGAAACGCAAGCCCGCATCCGCAAGCAGAGCCGCGTATTCGTCGTCGGTGCGCTCGCGGCCTCCGAGCACTACCATCATGTTGAGGTCGCTCATCAGCGTGCTGAGGGCATCCGGGGTCGCATGCTCAGGCATGTCGCGCTCGATGAGCACCAACCGCGCATGCTTCTCCATCACCGCGGCACACGACTTCAGAATGGCCGTCGCGGGCTCGTCGTCCCAGTCGTGGATGATCGACTTGAGTAGGTAGAGATCGGCTCCCGCCGGCACCGGGTCGAAGAAGCTGCCTTCGACGATCGTCACGCGGTCGGCAACACCGGCAGCCTTCATCGCGGCCGGCGCTTCGACGACCCCGGCCGGAAGGTCGAAGAGAATTCCGTGCACGTGGGGATGCGCCACAAGAATCGCGCTGAGCAGCGCCCCCGTACCGCCTGCTATGTCGGCGACGGTGTCTACGCCATCGAAGTCGTATGCAGCCAGAAATTCGGCAGCAACGCGCCTGGTCACCTCGACCATGGCTGCGTTGAAGTCACGCGACGCCTCCGGGCTCTCGGCGAGCATTTCCCAGCGCGGCTTGCCATATCGACGTTCGAAGGCGGGGCTTCCGGTCTCGAGCGTGTAGAGCACGTCAGCCCACGTGTGGTAGGCCTCCTCGCTCAGCATCATCGTCGTGTTGCGAAGGCCCGGCCGGTCGGCGCGGAACGCATCCGAGATCGCCGTCGGGAGGAATCCGCCGTCGCCGTCCTCGGTGAAGAAGCCCCAGGAGGCGAGACCCCTCAGCACGCGTCGTAGCGAACCTTCATGAGTCTTTGTCATCGCGGCCAACGAATGCACGTCGTGGCAACCCTTTGCGACCAGGTCCGGCAGCTGCAGCTTGCACGCGGCGACCGCGAGCTGGTAGCCGCGAAACCCGTTCATCAGTCGCACCGCTTCGGCAGGCGGTCTCTCAGCCACGGCGTCGCACCTCCGCTTCGAACGTGTTCTTGATCAGCATCGCGCGCGTCATCGGCCCGACTCCACCGGGGTTGGGCGTGAGCCAGCCCGCAACCTCGTCGACGCCCGGACCGAGGTCGCCGACCTGCCGGCCGTCGACCCAGTTGGTGCTGACGTCGATCACCGCAGCGCCGGGCTTCACCATGTCGCGGTCGATCAGGTTGGGTCGTCCCGCGGCTGCGACAAGGATGTCGGCGCTGCGCGTATGGCTCGCGAGGTCCCGCGTGCGCGTATGGCACATGGTCACCGTCGCGTGGCGCTTGAGCATGAGAAGCGCGGCCGGTTTGCCGACCAGGTTGCTGCGGCCGACGACGACCGCGTTCGCACCTTCGATTGCGACCCCGCACCGCACGAGCAGCTCGACGATTCCCGACGGCGTCGCGGGCTCGATACCGCCAGGCCATCCGAGCGCTACCCTGCCCGCGTTGACGGGATGAAAACCGTCGACATCTTTCAGCGGGTCGAGCTCGAGGATGACGCGCTGAATGTCGATCT
>DASSLJ010000117.1:0-7117 GCA_035689585.1 Candidatus Dormiibacterota bacterium | reverse complement strand
AAATCGGCGATGCCGCGCGGATCGGGCGCTTCCCAGGTTTCGGATCGGCGCACGGCGCGCTGCGCTGCGATGGACAGCGCTCGAATAGGCATCAGCGAAGGGTGGAGATAGCCACCCGATAGAGACAGTGCGCCCCTGGGGTTGACGTCGAGGTACGTCTGCAGGGATCGCGAATCGATGGCGCGGTCGCCGAGCGCGACGGTTTGCCACGAGGTGTCGAGCTTGTTTTCGTCATCGAGAGATATCCGTTCGGCGACGAAGGTGCCGGAGCCAGGGAGCGTCTTCAGCGATCCCTCGGCGCTCAGCGCGGCCAAGGCACGCGAGACCGTGACCGGACTTACGTGGTACGTGGCGGAGATCTCGCGAGTCGATGGAAACCGGGCGCCGGCTGCCATCGCTTCGGCTCGAGAGCGCAGCACGTCCGTGAGGCCCTTGATGCTGCTATCGCTCATGCGCTCGACAACGATATCAGTTGACGGCTCCTCTCGACCGTGATAGCTTGTGCTGTGAGCCTTTCGAGTATCGGTATCCGTCAGTCAGCGATACCGGTATCGGGCCTTCTACTGGGCTCGGTCGCCGTCTTGATGTTCTCGGGCACCGTGCCGGCCACGCGCATGGCGGTCGCAAGCATCGATCCGGTCGTGGTCGGCGTAGGCCGGTCGGTGCTGGGCGCGCTGATCGCGGTCGCGTACCTGGCGGCGGTCAAAGCTCCCTGGCCGGCGCGGTCGCAGGTGCCGGGCATCCTCGTCGTGGCCATGGGCGCCGCGGTCGGCTTCGGGTGGTTCAGCGCCCAGGCGCTTCGCACCCTGAGCGCCTCCCACTCGTCGGTGGTGATCGGGATCCTGCCCATGCTGACCGCCGTGTTCGGCGCGCTTCGCACCGGAGCCAGACCGAGAGCCCTGTTCTGGATCGCGACCGCGGCGGGAACGGCGGTGGTCGTCGTTTATGCGGCAGCCAACTCACCGACCGCATCCATCGGAGTGGGGGACGTCTACCTCTTCGGCGCGCTCGTGTGTGCTGCGGCGGCATACGCCGAAGGCGGCCGTCTCGCGCGAACGATGCCTGGAGGCCACGTGATCGCATGGGGTCTCGTCGCTGCGCTTCCGGTTTCCGTGACGCTGACCGCGGCAGCACTGCGCAGCTCGCCGTTCGAGCCAACCCCACCGTCGCTCGTCGCACTCGTCTACATGGCGATCTTCTCGGTTTTCGTCGGCATGGTCCTGTGGTATCGGGCGATGGGATTGGCCGGGGTCCCTCGGGTCAGCTCCATCCAGCTGGCCCAGCCGTTGCTTTCGGTGCTGTGGTCATGGCTCTTGCTTGGCGAGCCGCTGAGGCCGGAAACGATCGGGGCCGCGATCCTCGTCCTGGTCTGCGTCGCCACCGCGCAGAAGGCTCGAATCTCCATCGCTCCTACGCCGATCGGCCCTAGATAGGCGGTCTGTTTGGACCTATGGGCCGCCCGCAGGCGGTCGGATCATCGATCGAGAGCAGATGAAGACGCGCTTGGCCTCAGGCGTGGTGATGGCGGCCGGAAAGGAGTTCCGCTTTCTGGACGGCCACGTCGCGACGACGCTGCATGGCTATGACGCGCTCCACAATCCGCTCCTGAACAAGGGCACCGCCTTCTCGGTCGAGGAACGCGCGATGCTCGGGCTGACAGGCCTGCTGCCTCCGGCGGTGAAGTCGCTCGAGCAGCAGGCGGAGCGAGCGTACGGCCAGTATCTGCACCAGCCCACCGACCTCGCCCGCCACGTGTATCTGACGTCGCTCCACGACCGGAACGAGGTCCTCTTCTATCACCTCGTGACATCGCACCTGAGCGAGATGCTGCCCATCGTGTACACACCGACGGTGGCGGAGGCCATCGAGCAGTACAGCCACGAGTACCGCCGCCCACGCGGCGTGTTCCTCTCGATCGACCATCCGGCGGAGATCAGGCAGTCGTTTCTCAACCTGGGTTTGGGTCCGGACGACGTCGACCTGATCGTCGCCACCGACGGTGAGCGCATCCTCGGGATCGGCGATTGGGGCGTCGGTGGAATCGACATCGCGATTGGAAAGCTCGCGGTCTACACGGCTGCCGCCGGCATCCATCCAGCGCGAGTGATCCCGGTGGTGCTGGACGCCGGCACCAACCGCGTCGAGCTCCTACAGGACGAGCAGTATCTCGGCAATCGCCATGCTCGCATTCGCGGCGAGCGATACGACGAGTTCGTCGACCTGTACGTGCGCACCGCTCACAGCCTTTTCCCCAATGCGCTACTGCACTGGGAGGACTTCGGTGCCGACAACGCGCGCCGAATGCTCGAGCGCTATCGCGACTGCTGCTGCACTTTCAACGACGACATGCAGGGCACTGGCGCGGTCGTGCTCGCGGCCGTGAAATCCGCGCTCGGCGTGACGCGCGAGCGCATGCGTGATCAGCGTGTCGTGCTGTTTGGTTGCGGGACGGCCGGCATCGGCATCGCGGATCAGTTGCGCGGCGCGATGATCGCGGAAGGACTCAGTGCGCGCCATGCGACGAGCAACTTCTGGGCGATCGGCCGGCGCGGGCTGATCACACAGGGCAGGGCGCCTGTGCTTCGCGATTTTCAGCGTTCGTACGCTCGCCCCGAGCGCGAAGTCACCGACTGGACGCGTACCGACGGAATCATCGACCTCGAGGAGACGATCCGGCGGGTGCATCCGACGATCCTCATCGGCGTTTCCACCGTGGCCGGCGCATTCACCGAATCGGTCGTGCGCGAGATGGCGGCGCATGTCGAGCGGCCGATCATCTTTCCGCTGACCAATCCCACGGCGCTGAGCGAGGCTGCGGCTGCTGACCTCATCAACTGGACGGACGGCCGGGCCCTGATCGCAACGGGCAGCCCGTTCGCTCCAGTCACTTATGACGGCGTCTCATATCGAATCGGTCAGGCCAACAACGCGTTCGTGTTCCCCGGCATCGGCCTCGGCACCATCACGGTGCGAGCGACTCGCGTCAGCAACGGGATGCTCGCCGCGGCGGCGGACGCAGTCGCGGCGAAGACGGACGTCTCCGAACGCGGCGCGAGCCTGCTGCCCGAGGTGCGGCAGATGCGTGAGGTTTCTGCCGCGGTGGCGATCGCCGTCGCTCGACAGGCGATGTCCGAAGGCATCGCGCGAAGGCCCGTCGACAATCTCGAGCGCGCCGTGCGGACCGCCATGTGGCAGCCGTTGTATCCAGAGGTGGTGCCGGCCGTCACCCGAAGGGCCTGACCAAGGCGGGTCCGACAGCCCTCCCCGCGCGCAGCTTCCGGCGAGACGATCGCCTCAACTGCAAGCGTGGGAGCGGAGGTGGATGGCAACTGCCGGTCTGGACAGGGAGACGTTCGACGGGATCGTTGAATCCATAAAGGAGTTCGCAGGGCGCCGGCTTGGCGACCCGGCGCTTCTTCGGTTCGACGCCCAGGACGAGATGCCGCTAGAGCTCGTGCGCGCGATGTGCGGGCGCGAGCTGGGCTTAGCTCTTCTGTTCGTGCCCGACGAGTTCGGGGGCATCGGCGCCGGCGCGATGGACGTGTATCGAGTCTGCGAGCTGATAGCCGGCATCGACCTCGGCATCGCTACCGGAGTGCTCGCCACATCGCTGGGCAGCGACCCGATTCGGGTCGGAGGCACGGACGAGCAGCGCAAGCGCTGGCTCGGCCGCATCGCATCGGAAGGCCTCCTGGTCGCGTATGCAGCCACCGAGCCCGAGGCCGGCAGCGACCTGGCGGCCCTGCGCACGATGGCCGTTCCGGTCGATGCGGGCTACCGGATCAACGGCCGCAAGCAGTGGATCTCCAACGGCGGCGTGGCGGACATCTACTGCGTGCTCGCGCTTGCGCCCGCTGGCCCGAGCTGGTTCATCGTCGACAAAGGCACCGACGGCTTGCGGGTCGGGACGCGCGAAGAGAAGCACGGAATCCGCGCGAGCAACACCGCCGCCGTCTTCTTCGACGACGTCGTCGTCAATGCCGATCGCCTGGTCGGCGGCGTGGAAGGTCAGGGCCTGCTCCAGGCGCAAGCGGTTTTCGGATACACGCGCCTCATGGTGGGCGCATTCGGCCTCGGCGCAGGTTGGAGTGCTCTCGATCGCGCGATCGCCTACTCCCGTGAACGCTCCGTTTCGGGCGGCCCGCTCGCCGACAAGCAGGGATACACGCACAAGCTGCTCGTCCCTCACGCGATCGGGCTCGAAGCGGCGCGGGCCTTTGTCGAAGAGACCGCGACCCGGATCGACAAGGGCGCGGGCAACCTGATCACCGAGGGCGCCATCGCCAAGCTCGCGGCGACCGAGGCCGCAAACCGCGCCGCCGATGCGGCCCTCCAGGCTCTCGGCGGCTACGGCTACGTGCGCGAGTACATGGTCGAAAAGATCCGCCGCGACGTCCGCATCACCACGATCTACGAAGGCACCTCCGAGATCATGGAGATGACGATCGCGCGCGATCGCTGGCAGGCGCATCTCAAGACACGCGGCGATCACTATCACGAGCAGGCACACACGCTCGCGCAGCTCGATAGGCAGCAGCCCGAGTGTGGCGCGCGCATCGCGGCCCTGGCGCTCGACGCGCTGGCCGAGGTCCTCGAGCATTGCCGGCTGCAGCACCTGACCCGAAGTCAGCACGTGCTGCTGCGGCTCGGCGAGATCATCGCGCAGGTCGAGTGCGCGGCCAGCCTGGTGCGGCGTACGGCCGCTGCTGAGTCGAACGGTTTGAGCCCGAAGGCGTCGCATCGATTCTCACCACCGCAACTCGCCGCGATGGCGCGCGTGTGCGCGCGAGACGCGGCTCTTCAGGTGTGCGACGTGGGCGTGCGATGGGCGGGCGCATCCGCGGAAGCGTTGAAGCTCTCCGAAGTCCACGCAGCGCAGTCGGGCCTGATCGACGACATGGACCTGGTGGCGGACGCGCTGTACGGACGAGTGAGTGAGCCGGTGGCTGCACCGGTGCCGGCGATGGCTGGAGTCGGGCAATGAGCGCAGAGCCGAAGGTCGCCATCGCAGTCGTCGGCGTCAGCGCGATCCTGCCGGATGCGCCGACGGTGGATGCGTTCTGGAAGAACCTCGTGCAGGGGCGCTACTCGATCACCGAGGTCGACCCCGAGCGGTGGGATCCCGCGCTGTACTACGACCCAGACCCGAAGGTTCCCGACAAGACCTATTCGAAGATCGGCGGCTGGGTTCGCGAATGGGCCTGGGATCCGATTGGGTGGCGCCTCCCGATTCCGCCGCTCGTATCGGACGCGATGGACGACATCCAGAAGTGGGCGATCAGCCTGGCGAGGGCGGCTCTCGTCGACTACGGGTGGCCCGCTCGGCCCGTGGACTTCGAGCGCACCGGCGTGATCATCGGCAATGCGCTCGCGGGGGAGAGACAGTGGCTCAGCATGGCGCGGGTCAGCGTGCCGGAGTACGAGCGCGATCTCGCGCACGCGGCGACGTTCGCAAGCCTGCCGGCCTCGACGCGGACCGCGATCCTCGAAGAGACGAGGGCCGCGGCTGCCGCCAGCCGGCCACCGATCACCGAGGACACGATGCCGGGCGAGCTCGCGAACGTGATTGCCGGCAGGGTGGCAAACCTCTTCGACATGCACGGCCCCAACTACGTCTGCGACGCGGCGTGCGCGTCGGCCCTCGCTGCGATGAACGCGGCCGTCGACGAGCTCATCGACGGTCACTGCGACGTGGTGCTGACAGGCGGCATCGACCGGACGATGAATGCCACCGCGTTCGTCAAGTTCTGCAAGATCGGCGCGCTTTCAGCGACGGGCACGCGGCCCTATGCCGAGGGTGCGGACGGTTTCGTCATGGGCGAGGGCGGGGCGATGTTCGTGGTCAAGCGACTCGCCGACGCCGAGCGGGACGGCGATCGAATCTATGCGGTCGTCAGGGGGCTGGGCGGTTCCAGCGACGGCAAAGGGAAAGGAATCACCGCGCCGAACCCGATCGGTCAGCGCCTCGCGGTCGAGCGCGCGTGGAAGACGGCGGGACTGTCCCCAGCGACTGCAACGCTCATCGAGGGACATGGCACGTCGACGAGAGTCGGTGACATGGTCGAGGTCCAGAGCCTCGCCGAGGTCCTGCGAGAAGCGGGGGCCGCGACCGGATCGGTGGGCCTTGGTTCCGTGAAGTCGAACTTCGGCCACCTCAAGGCCGCGGCCGGCGCGGCCGGCCTGCTCAAGACAGTGCTCGCGCTGCACCACAGGGTCGTGCCGCCGAGCCTTCACTGCGAGCGCCCCAATCCGGAGCTCGACTTCGCGCACTCGCCGCTGCGCGTCGTGACCACGACCGAAGACTGGAGCAGTCCATCAGCCGGCGTGCGGCGCGCGGGGGTCAGCGCATTCGGATTCGGCGGGACGAACTTCCACGCGGTGCTCGAGGAGTTCATCCCGGCACGGCTCGACGGAAAGCGCGTGGTCGCGCTCGGCGCGATCTCCGAGCCGAAAGCGCCGGTGCGAGGCGCGGCGGTGATCGGAGCCGCAACTCAGGGTGAGCTCAAGGCACGGCTCGAGCGGCTCGCGGCGGACGCGCAGGCTGGTCGCGAACCCGCGCGTCAGGCCCCGGCCGCGGCCAACCTGCGGGCCAACGAGCGCATCGCCATCGACTTCGGGACCGCGAAGGAGCTGGCCGAGAAGTGCGCGCTGGCGATGCGAGCCGACAGCCCGGCGGCGTGGAAAGCGCTGCGACCGCGCGGCATCTTCCGCGGATCCGGTCCGCCGGCGAAGGTGGCGTTCCTGTTCACGGGCCAGGGATCGCAGTACGCCAACATGCTGGCCGGGCTGCGCCGCAGCGAACCCGTCGTCACCGCCGTGTTCGACGAGGCCGACAGGATCATGTTGCCGCTGCTCGGGCGAACGCTCAGCGACGTCATCTTCGTCGACCCGACCGACACGGCTGCAGTCGCGCGCGCCGAGGCCTCGCTGCGCGAAACCGAGATCACGCAGCCGGCGGTCATGACCGTCGACCTCGCCCTGGCGAAGCTGCTCGACGCATACGCCATCGGGCCCGACATGGTCATGGGTCACAGCCTCGGCGAGTACGGGGCGCTGATGGCTGCGCAGAGCCTGACGTTCGAGCACACGCTCGAAGCGGTGAGCGCCCGCGGGCGGG